>JANPKN010000105.1:0-9463 GCA_031426075.1 Sphingomonadaceae bacterium | reverse complement strand
CCTCATACTGCCCCCGGCGGTCTTGCAGGCACCAAAGCATGGCTGCCTGAACGTCCATGGATCACTGCTGCCGCGTTGGCGCGGCGCGGCCCCTGTGCAGCGCGCGATATTGGCTGGCGATGCCACCACGGGTGTGATGGTTATGCAGATGGAGGCGGGGCTGGATACTGGCCCCGTCCGCGCCACGACGGAAGTCGAAATCGGCCACAAAACGACAGGTATGCTCACCATGGAACTGGCGGAGCTTGGCGCGGAGTTGATGGTTCGGGTGCTGGCGGATATCGACGCTTTCCCCAGCGTGCCGCAGCCTGACGAGGGCGTGACATATGCCGCCAAGATCGACAAATCAGAAACGAAGTTGGATTTTACCCAACCCGCTGAGGCCGTCGAACGCCAAATCCGCGCTTTCAACCCCGCACCCGGCGCGTGGTTCGAATTTGAAGGCGAACGTTACCGCGTATTGGCCGCCGAAATCGTCGCAGCCGCTGGCGCGACAGGCGCGATTATGGACGACCAACTCACCATCGCCTGCACCACCAACGCCATCCGCCCCACGCTGATCCAGCGCGCAGGCAAACCCGCCATGCCAACCGCAGACCTCCTGCGCGGCAAGGCAATTCCGGCTGGCACGGTTCTGACGTGACCCGCTTCGCGCTCACTATCGAATTTGACGGCGGCCCCTATATGGGCTGGCAATGGCAGGATCATGGCCCATCAGTGCAGGGCGCGATTGAAGAGGCGATATTCAAAACCACTGGTGAAAAGACGTTGGTGTACAGCGCTGGCCGAACTGACGCGGGTGTACACGCGCTTGGCATGCGCGCGCATGTCGATGTGGAAAAAGGTCTATCCGCCTTTCGCTTGATGGAGGCCATCAACGCCCATCTGCGCCCGCACCCCATCGCCATTTTGGCGTGCGAAGAAGTCGCCGATGACTGGCATGCACGTTACACCTGCATTGGCCGCGCGTATGAATATCGCATCCTCAACCGCCGCGCTTCGCTTACGCTTGAGCGGGGCCGGGTCTGGCGCGTTGGCGCTGAATTGGACGCCGACGCCATGCATGAAGCCGCGCAGATTCTCGTGGGCGTGCACGATTTCACGACCTTCCGTTCAACCGCTTGCCAGTCAGCCAGCCCCGTCAAGACGCTCGACCGCCTGACGGTGCGGCGTGAAGGGCAGCATTTGATTATAGAGGCGGCGGCCTTGTCCTTCCTGCATCATCAAGTGCGTTCAATGGTAGGATGCCTTGTCGCTGTAGGACTTGGGCGTTGGACGGCAGCAGACATGCAAGCCGCGCTGGATGCGGCTGACCGATCAGCGCTGGCGGAAAATGCGCCGCCTGAAGGACTCTATTTCGTGCGGGCGCTCTACCCTTAATTGAATAGGTTATTGAGCGACTTTTCCAGCATGACGAGTTGCCACAACAACCGGCCATGATTGGCCCTGCCCGCTATATGATCTTCGGCCATCGACGCCACGGCACGGCTATCAAACAGGTCCATTTGTGAAAAGATGAAGCTGGTGGACAGCGCCCGCGCTTGCTCCGCCAAGCTCCCCCGAAACCACATATCAATCGGCGTCACAAAGCCCATTTTCGGGCGATAAAGAATGTCGCGCGGCAGATAGGGCTCCATCGTCTTTTTCAACAGCCATTTGCCCTGCCCGCTGCGGATGCGCATTTTTTCAGGCAGACTCGCCGCAAACTCCAGCAAGCGATGGTCCAAAAACGGCTCGCGTGCCTCAAGGCCAACCGCCATGCTCATCCGGTCTACTTTGGTCAGAACATCGCCGGGCAGCCACATTTTGATGTCGGCATATTGCGCCTGATCCAGACCGCTTTGCGCAGGTGCGTTCGCCATCAAGCGCTCCATCTTTTCTTCGGCACGATAGCCACCGACGGCGGAACGCATGCGCGCGGAATAAAGCCCATGCCGCGTGGCGTGGCCGGTTATACTCACCGCATCGGTATAGCCCGCTGGCCCAGTGCGTCCCAACGACAGCAAAGTCGATTTAGCGCGCAAGGGCTTGGGCGCCCAATCTGCCTTTGGATAGACCTTCCCCAATCCGCCCAATAAACGTCCACGCAAAGATTGGGGCAACAGACCACGAATCTGCTCCTCCTTATGGTGGAACACGTGCCGCCGATGGCCGGCCAATGCTTCATCCGCGCCATCGCCCGACAAGGCGACCTTCACTTGCGCGCGCGCAAGTTCGCAAACGCGATACGTGGGCAAGGCGGATGCATCAGCAAAGGGTTCGTCAAAATGATGCGCCAGTGTATCGATAAGGCCGAAGTCTTCCGTCGTGACTTTGCGGCTGCGATGGTCGGTCGCGAAACGGCGGGCAATCTGTTCGGCATCCGCGCTTTCGTCCAGCGCGGCGACATCAAAACCAATGGAGCATGTTTTGACTGGCTGGCGCGAAATCTCTGCCATAAGCGCGACCAGGGCGCTGCTATCGACCCCACCCGAAAGGAACGCGCCAAGCGGCACATCTGCAACCAAATGCGAGGCGATGCTTTGCCGCAGCAAGCGGAGCAGCTCCTCCGAAAGCTCGGCCTGACTGCCGCGAATGCGCCTGGTAAAATCAATGTCCCAATATTGCGTCGGCGGCGGCATTGGGCGGCCTTGCTGAAGCAAAAGATAATGCCCCGCCGGTAGCTTTTTCACACCGCGCAAGATGCAGGCGTCATCAGGGACGTAACCGAACGCCATATAGTCATCGACCGCCGACATATCGAGGTCACGTCGTAAAGCGGGGTGCGCGGTCAGGGCCTTCAACTCCGACCCGAACAACACACTGCCGTCGGCGATTGGCGCGTAGAATAACGGCTTTACGCCGACACGATCGCGCGAGATGAACAACTGCTTCGTCCGGGCATCATGGATCGCAAAAGCAAACATGCCGTGGAAATGCGAAACACAATCGACGCCCCAATGCCGCCACCCGTGCAAGATGACTTCGCTGTCGCTTTGGGTATGAAAGGCAAATCCAGCCGTTTCCAGTTCCTGACGCAGTTCGCGGAAATTGTAGATTTCACCGTCGAATGTCAGTGTCAAAGCGGCATCGTCCGACTGCATCGGCTGCGCGCCGCCTTCAAGGTCGATAATCGACAGCCGCCGGTGCCCCAAACCAACCCCCGGCGCGGTCCACACGCCCGCTCCATCGGGGCCGCGATACGCGATGGCATCGGTCATCCGCTTTACCCGATCAGGATCAACGGGCTTGGCAGTTTCCAAGTGAAATATTCCGGCGATGCCACACATGAGCGCGGCCCTAACGTAAACCGGCGAGGCGGTCAGCCACTTTATCGATAACACGTAACCCAGCGTCGATGGCTGACGGGACGAGCGGGCTGGCGATTCCCTATGCGGATTGATGACCTCTACCGCATGTTTTATTCGCCGTTGCGCGAGCCTGCCCGACTTGACCAAAGCCGAGCCACCTTATGCAGCGCGATTGCCTTGCTGAAAACGTGCCCCAACGCTGGATTCCTTGTTCATCCAATCAATCATGGTGGCCAGAACCCGGCGAAGGGCATCATCTTGTTCAGATACGCGTTTTTCCAACGCCACCAGACGCGCATTCAAAATGGCGTATTCATATTGCGATTTGTCTGACGCTGGTGCCGCCGTGATGTCCGCGGCGGCTTCTCCAATCTGATCAGAAAGTGGATCCGTCAGAAGATATGGTTCCTCGTCCCAAACCTCATCCGCCGATTCAACGGCAGCGGTTTCCTCATGGGTCAAGGTTTCGGCCGCCACGGGGTGCAGCAAAGGTTCATGCATTGCGATAATATCAAGCGGATAGGCATCCGGCTCAAATTCATCGACCTTGTAATTTTCTGGACGCACCTCGTTAAGCGGACCTTCGGAGTTAACATTAATTAGCGCGGCTAGCCCGACGCTGTCCGACAATTGCGCGTTATAAGCAAACGGCTTGCGCGCCATATCCTCAATGACTGCACGAACAGTAGATGCGTCAATGAAACTGAGACGTTCCACGGCACCCATCAACATCACGCGGTTCATCAGCGTATTAATCTTGCGCGGAACACCGCCTGTTTCTGTAACCAGCACGTCAAATACTTCTGGTGCGAAGCTGGGGTTACCGGACCATCCGGAACGTGAAAGCCGATGCATGACATAAGGCTCAACCTCGCCGGCATCCATTGCGTCCAAATGGTGCGTCGCAATCACGCGCTGCCGCATTTGTTCAAGTTCCGGTGCATCGCGCACCAAGTCGCGAAATTCTGGCTGGCCAAGCAAAAATATCTGCAACAGCGAATTCGAACCGAGTTGAAAATTCGAGAGCATGCGCAGCTCTTCCAACGCTTCAATTGACAGGTTCTGCGCCTCGTCGACTACCAGCAGGCAACGCCTTCCAGTCCGCGCTTCAGCGTGCAGGAAATTTTCGATACTTCGCAGCGAGGCCGCTTTGTCCAGGCCTCTGGTATCAATACCAAAAGTTCCCGCAGCCAGTTTGACAAGATCACTGGCGTCTAGCTGACTGGTGACAATCGTGGCAGCAGTCATCCGGGCCCGGTCGATACTTTGCATCAAATGGCTGACCAAGGTCGACTTGCCCGAACCAATGTCGCCCGTGATGACGATAAAGCCTTCGCCCTGCGCGAGTCCGTAGCCCAGATAAGACAAGGCCTTGCGGTGCGTAGTGCTTTCAAAATACAATAACGGGTCAGGTAATAGCTGAAACGGGCGCGCCGCTAACCCGTAATATTCGTCGTACATCTATTCTTCCCCTTTAAACACTTTTTCGAAGGCCAAGCACCACTGAGGCGATGAGGTCGCTATCAACATCAAGTTGATCGAAGCCAAATGCCGGAACCCGAAATATATTCCTGTTGCATATTGATTGAGCCATCGGAGCGGAATTGTCCTTTCGCGCCACGTTCACGGTTGCGACCGATATAGTTGGTGCGTTGATGAACAAGGCCTGCCCGATAGTCCTTATGAAGGCCGTTATAGGCTGCGATCGTAACCGGCCCCGGCGATGACTGTGCGCCGCCAACTGCGCCATTTCCCGTTAGGATAGCTGTCGGGACACCAAGCGTAACCACAGCTTTGATATCAAACGATTTTGGCATAGTCGGTCCTCTTTAGATACTTTCATCCACCTTGCACGCCGCTGGACCAAACGCGTTAGGAGGGAAACTCGACACGGATATGTAGAAAAAGGGTAAACAGAACGTTAGCATTGAAGCCGGCATTCGCGCTATTTTTCGGCGTAACTGTCTGCTTAGAATGAAAATAAACTACCATGCCCGCGTTCCCAGGCCAGCAAACGCCGCTTGCGTTCAAGCCCATATGCGTAGCCGCCAAGGCCACCATCCGACCGAATGACGCGGTGGCAAGGAATGAGCACTGCGACAGGATTTGCACCATTGGCCGCTCCAGCCGCGCGCACGGCATCTGGTTTGCCGACTGCAGCGGCAATTTCGGCATAATTGCGCGTTTCGCCAGCGGGTATTTGCAGAAGTGCCTGCCAAACGTCCTGCTGAAAACTGGTGCCGCCTATATCGAGGGGCAATGTGGGCATTTGCTTTGGTTGCTCAATCGCCTGCGCGGCACCGTGGAGCAAAGCAGCGATTGATCCACCCCCACTCAGCAGGGTCGCGTTTGGAAACCGGCGCTTTAGCGCGGTTTCATCTTCGTCAAACGACAGGCGACAAATGCCTTTACCCGTTGTGGCGAGCAACATTGGGCCAAGCGCCGTCTCGGCTACGCCCCAATATATGGACTCACCCGCACCGCCATTGCGCCAGGCGCTTGGCTCCACATTTTCCGTCATCCGCCGCAAGCGTGAAACAGCGCAAGCGTGCGTTCCCGCGCTAAATCCGCGCTAGGCTCATGATAATCCTTGCGCCGGTCAGAGTTAAACCCGTGATTGGCGTCGTAAACAAATATCTGCGCGGTCGGATGCGCCCTTTCGATAAGCGCCTCAACACCTTCCATCGGGATACCCGCATCATAACGGCCAAAATGGGCGATAGTCGCACATTTGGGGGCCTTGTCAGCGTAAAGCGTCGGAACGAGACTGCCATAATAGCAACTTGCCGCAGCAAGATCATCGCTGATTCCGGCTACGGCCCAAGCGACCGAACCGCCGTAACAATAGCCTGTGACAAACACCGGACCTTTGTCTTTAAGTGCTTCGATGCAGACCTGGGCATCGTCGAGCGATTGAACAAATGGGTGCAACTCCCGCGCGAGCTCAACGGCACGGTTGTAATCCGGGCCAGTGTAATCGGCCTCAAATCCGGGATGCTCGCGGTCGAAAATGGCAGGGGACAATACTTCATATCCGTCGGCTGCATATTCATCGCATAATTCACGGATATGGTCAGTTACACCAAATATTTCCTGCACAAGGACAAGGCCGCCGCGACGCGCACCTACGGCTTCAGCGTGGTAGACGGCGATTTCAGCGCCATCCGACATAGTCATGCGAATCATTTCGCCCATAAACATGCTCTCCCTTTCCGTGCATTTTGAACGCCTTTCGGAATGTTTGGCAATAACCGACTTTGCAAAATCGGGATCAGCCTTTGGTCCATCCAGCGCGGATTGAAGGGCGGGTTTTGGGGGTTGGATAGGCCGTTCTCCAAAGAACATAAATCGCTATCTTGCATCGCAGCAAAACCCCTGCTAGGCGCGGCGCGACGCCAAAGAAGGGGTAACCCTTTGGCTCGATCGGCAAGTTTTTCAGACTCACATTTTAGGAAATCGACGCGTGGATAATTCCGGCGGCACAAGCGCTAATATACAAGCCAGTCTCGCTGGCCGTTACGCAACGGCCTTGTTCGAGCTCGCGCGCGACGCGAAGGCGATCGACGCTGTCGAGAATAGCATGCGCGCAATTGCGGAAGCGATTAGCGAATCGGCTGACCTGAAATCTCTCACCAACAACCCGGTGCTCAGCCGCACTGATGCGAAAAAAGCTATCGCCGCAGTTGCAAATGCAATGAAGCTGGATGCACTGACCGCAAAAACATTAGGCGTGCTCGCCGAAAACCGCCGCTTGAGCGAAACAGCAAATGTCGCCCGGGCATTTTCAACGCTTGCAGCCGCACATCGCGGCGAGGTTACTGCTGAAGTTACTTCCGCGCATGCATTGAGCGCCCCACAGACCAAGGCTCTATTGGCAACGCTTAAGGCGCGCGTCGGCAGCGACGTCGCCATCCAGACCAAAGTCGATCCGTCACTTCTTGGCGGGCTTACTGTGAAAATCGGTAGCCAGATGATCGACAACTCCATCAAAACCCGTTTGAACACCCTCGCTAACGCGATGAAAGGCTGAGTAGCAAAATGGACATCCGCGCCGCAGAAATTTCCAAGGTCATCAAGGACCAGATCGCCAATTTCGGCACCGAAGCCCAGGTTTCGGAAGTCGGCAGCGTTTTGTCGGTTGGTGACGGTATCGCCCGTATCCACGGCCTAGACAACGTTCAGGCTGGTGAAATGGTCGAGTTTTCCAACGGCATTCAGGGCATGGCGCTGAACCTTGAAGCGGACAATGTCGGTGTTGTTATCTTCGGTTCCGACAGCGAAATCCGTGAAGGTGACGTTGTTAAGCGCACTGGCACGATTGTGGACGTTCCAGTCGGCAAGGAACTGCTTGGCCGCGTTGTTGACGGCCTCGGTAACCCAATCGATGGCAAGGGCCCATTGAAGACCACACAGCGCAGCCGCGTTGAAGTAAAGGCGCCGGGCATCATCCCGCGCCAATCGGTTTCTGAACCTGTCCAGACTGGCCTCAAGGCGCTTGACGCACTTGTTCCTGTTGGCCGCGGCCAGCGCGAATTGATCATTGGTGACCGTCAGACGGGTAAGACCGCAGTCGCCATCGACACCTTCATCAATCAGAAGGAAGTCAACAAGGGCACCGACGAATCTAAGAAGCTGTACTGCATCTACGTCGCCGTCGGTCAGAAGCGTTCCACCGTTGCGCAGATTGTCCGCGCATTGGAAGAACAAGGTGCGATGGAATATTCGATCGTCGTCGCTGCAACCGCTTCGGAACCAGCACCGCTTCAGTATCTCGCGCCTTATACCGGCGTTGCGATGGGCGAGTTCTTCCGCGACAACGGCATGCACGCCGTGATCGTATATGACGATTTGTCAAAGCAGGCTGTGGCCTATCGCCAGATGTCCTTGCTGCTGCGTCGTCCTCCAGGCCGTGAAGCCTATCCAGGTGACGTTTTCTATCTGCACAGCCGCTTGCTTGAGCGCGCCGCAAAGATGTCCGACGCCAATGGCGGTGGTTCGTTGACGGCGTTGCCGATCATTGAAACACAGGCTGGCGACGTTTCGGCGTACATCCCAACCAACGTGATTTCCATCACCGACGGTCAGATCTTCCTTGAAACCGACCTGTTCTTCCAGGGTATCCGCCCTGCGATTAACGTGGGTCTGTCGGTTAGCCGCGTTGGTTCGGCTGCGCAGACAAAGGCGATGAAGAAGGTTTCGGGCTCGATTAAGCTTGAGCTTGCACAGTATCGCGAAATGGCGGCGTTCGCGCAGTTTGGTTCCGATCTTGATGCGTCAACGCAGAAGCTTTTGAACCGTGGCGCACGATTGACAGAGTTGCTGAAGCAAAAGCAATTCTCGCCGCTTCCTTTCGAAGAGCAGACTGCTTCAATCTTTGCGGGCACCAATGGTTATCTGGATGGCATTCCAGTCACTGACGTGACCCGTTACGAAGAATCGATGCTTGCCGACTTGCGCGCCAACCATGCCGACATCCTGAAGACCATTCGAGACAGCCGCGACTTCAGCGACGACAGCAAGAAAGCGCTGATGGCCGCACTCGACACGTTCACGAAGAACTTCGCGTAATAATGAAGCGTGTCGTTGCCTTGATGGTTTTAGCGGTGTGCGCACCCGCAGTGGCGGCAACGCCGCTCGATGGGTCGTGGACTGTTGACCTAAGTGGCAATCCGGCGGAACCTTATACTAAGCCGATGGCATTGACGTTGAATGCCGATGGTACGGTGACAGGCTCGTTTTACGAAAGCACAATCGAGGCTGGTCGCTGGAAAGATGATCGCGGTCGCTTGTGTGTCAGTTTCCGCACCACCGACGGCGTTGGTCCGTATCACACATCCGCTTGCCTTGTCGGCGACAAGGTTCAGGGTCAGACCTGGGCCGAAAAGCGGAATTTTCTTTTCAATTGGAACGCAGTGCGTTCGGGAGCCGTGGCGAAATAATATGGCAAGCCTCAAAGCCCTCAAAATGCGGATCAACTCGGTCAAGTCGACCCAGAAGATCACCAAGGCGATGAAAATGGTCGCTGCTGCGAAGCTGCGTCGGGCTACCGAAGCGGCCGAAGCATCGCGTCCTTATGCCGAGCGGCTTGAGGCGGTTGTTTCAAGCATCGCGTCGAAAGTTGCCGTTGGCCCGCAATCACCAAAGCTGCTTTCTGGCAGTGGCAAAAGCGATGT
>JANPKN010000104.1:0-3640 GCA_031426075.1 Sphingomonadaceae bacterium | reverse complement strand
CCTATACGCCGCCGTATTGGACACCCCCGCCACCCGCGCGGCATCGCGCACACATCCCGTATGCGCCAGACTATCAAAAAACCGCTGCGTCCGCTCCTCCGTCCACCCGTCATGCCGCACGCGCAAGCCGGGCATCAGGCGGTTGCGGCTGACGTTCGGGCCGGACGGCACAAGCAAGGATGTAGAAGATGAAGAGCCAGAAGATGAAGATTTGCGCGCCATAAACACTCCAATAGTTAGTTGTGTCGCGATTCGTATCTATCTGGAATGTTGTAGGAAAGTGGATTTGCGCTATAGAATACCCATGCCCGCACCAGCCCCGACGCCAGAATCAATAACGGCACTGATTTCCGACCGGAACGAACTGTCATTACGCGTAGTACCGGGAGCGCGCGTCGAAAGGGTGTGTATCGAAAACGGCACCCTGAAAATCTGGCTCCGCACGGCACCGGAGGATGGCAAGGCCAACAAGGCCGTGCTCGCGATCTTGGCCAAATTATTGGGGATATCGGTCAGCCAGTTGGAAATCACCCAAGGTCATACTGCGCGTGACAAACGGGTGCGGGTTTTGCGTTGAGTTGGAATTCCAAACGTCCGGCACCTGTACTCATTCCAATGTGCCGATGTGCGTTGCTGCGCTGGCTTTATTTTCAGATCCGTAATCCTGAACTTGTTTCAGGGTCTTAATTCCGCCAGCGCCTTAGCATGCGCGCGGGTGGCAATTTTCCCCCGCCCCACCTTGCACCCCTACCCCATCCGCGCTAAGGCCCGGCCAGCAAACGACTCTCCCGCTTTTACGCTGGTTTGACGCGCGTTCATTGGCCGCTGCAAGTGGCAATCGTGTCGTCTTCCCCATCCGGCCAAAAGCCCAATTTTAAGGGGTAATGATAACATGACCGCAATCGGATTAGACAGCCTTCAAACCCGTTCCACCTTGACCGCTGGCGGCAAGACGGTGGATTATTTCTCCATTAAAAAGGTTTCGGAGAAATTGGGCGACGTGTCGCGTCTGCCTTTTTCGATGAAGGTATTGCTCGAAAACCTGCTCCGTTTTGAAGATGGCGGTTTCACGGTTTCGGTGCAGGATGTGCAGGCGCTGATCGACTGGCAGAAGGACGCTAGGTCGGACCGTGAAATTCAATATCGCCCTGCCCGCGTGTTGTTGCAGGATTTCACCGGCGTGCCTTGCGTTGTGGACCTTGCCGCGATGCGCGACGCAATGACCGCGTTGAAGGCTGATCCTTCCAAGATCAATCCACTCGTCCCCGTCCATCTGGTCATTGACCACAGCGTCATGGTCGACGAGTTCGGCCACCCCAAAGCAGCCGAGCAGAATGTGGAAATCGAATATCAGCGCAATGCCGAGCGTTATGATTTCCTGAAATGGGGATCGAAGTCGCTGAACAATTTCAAGGCGGTTCCTCCTGGCACCGGCATTTGCCATCAGGTGAACCTTGAGCATATTGCGCAGGCCGTTTGGACCAGCACTGGCGTCGACGGCGCGACCATCGCTTACCCGGACACCTGCGTTGGCACCGACAGCCACACGACGATGATCAACGGCCTTGGCGTGCTTGGCTGGGGCGTTGGCGGTATCGAGGCCGAAGCCGCGATGCTTGGCCAGCCTGTATCGATGCTGATCCCTGAAGTCGTTGGCTTCAAGCTGACCGGCGCATTGGCCGAGGGCGTGACCGCAACTGACCTTGTGCTGACTGCAACGCAAATGCTGCGCGCCAAGGGCGTGGTTGGCCGCTTCGTCGAATATTACGGCCCCGGCCTTGCGTCGCTGTCGCTTGCCGACCGTGCAACGCTCGCCAACATGGCACCTGAATATGGCGCGACCTGTGGCTTTTTTGGCATTGATGAAAAGACCATCGAATATCTGCGCCTGACCGGCCGTGACGAAGACCAGATTGCACTCGTCGAAGCCTATGCCAAGGAACAGGGCCTGTGGGCGTATGCCGACATGGCGGACCCGATCTTCACCGACACGCTTTCGCTTGATATGGCATCGGTCGTCCCTTCGCTCGCCGGACCAAAGCGTCCGCAGGACAAGGTGATCCTGACCGAGGTCGACAATGTGTTCAACGACGACCTGATCAACGTCTACAAGCATGACAGCGCAAAGCGCGTCGCGGTTGAAGGCAAGACGCATGATATCGGCGATGGCGATGTCGTGATCGCGGCGATCACAAGCTGCACCAACACATCGAACCCGAGCGTGCTGGTGGCCGCAGGATTGGTTGCGCGTAAGGCTAATGCCTTTGGCCTGAAGCCGAAGCCATGGGTGAAGACCTCGCTTGCACCGGGATCGCAGGTTGTGACCGATTATCTCGATCGTGCGGGCCTGACGGCGGATCTCGACGCGATTGGTTTCAACCTTGTCGGCTATGGCTGCACCACTTGCATCGGTAACTCAGGCCCATTGGCCGAGCCGATTTCGGCGGCGATCAATGGCCATGATATTGTTGCAGCCTCGGTCATTTCGGGCAACCGCAACTTTGAAGGCCGCGTGTCGCCCGATGTGCGCGCGAACTTCCTCGCGTCGCCGCCACTGGTTGTGGCCTATGCGCTCAAGGGTACAGTGACCGAAGACTTCACCACGACGCCAATCGGTCAGGCGACCGACGGCAGCGATGTGTTCTTGCGCGATATCTGGCCCACGAACCAGGAAGTGCATGATGTCATGACCGCAAACATCGACCGTTCGATGTTCACTGCGCGTTATGCCAAGGTTTATGAAGGCGATGCGCACTGGCAGAAAATCCAGGTCGAGGGTTCGGACACCTATACATGGCGCGCCGGGTCGACTTACGTCGCTAATCCGCCCTATTTTGAAGGGATGAGCATGACGCCAGCGCCGGTGATGGACATCATCGAGGCAAGGCCGCTTGCGATCCTGGGTGACTCGATCACCACCGACCACATCTCGCCCGCCGGAAGCATAAAAGCGGACTCGCCAGCCGGAAAATTCCTTTTAGAACATCAGGTTAGCAAGGCGGACTTCAATTCCTACGGCGCGCGGCGCGGCCACCACGAAGTCATGATGCGCGGCACCTTCGCCAATATCCGCATCAAAAACGAAATGGTCCCCGGCATCGAAGGCGGCATGAGCAAGTATAAGGGCGAAGTCATGCCCATCTACGACGCGGCAATGAAGCACAAAGCCGACGGCACGCCATTGGTGGTCATCGCCGGCAAGGAATATGGCACAGGCTCCTCGCGCGATTGGGCAGCAAAGGGCACCAATCTCCTTGGCGTTCGCGCGGTCATCGTCGAAAGCTTCGAACGTATCCACCGCTCGAACCTCGTCGGCATGGGCGTATTACCGCTTCAATTCATGGAAGGCGAAAGCCGGACTACGCTTGGCCTCACCGCCGATGACAGCTTCACGATCACCAGCGTCGGGAAGCTTCAGCCGCGCCAGACAGTTACGGTTATGGTCACCTGCAAGGACGGCTCAACGTTCAATTTCGACACGCTGTGCCGCATCGACACCGCGAACGAGGTCGAATATTTCATGAACGGTGGCATCTTGCATTATGTGCTGCGGAAATTGGCGGCCTAAGCCCTCGAGAGGATCGACAGCGCCGCTTTCAAATGCGGCGCGTCGATCATTTTGCCGTCGAGTTGAAGAACG
>JANPKN010000103.1:0-2093 GCA_031426075.1 Sphingomonadaceae bacterium | reverse complement strand
GCACGGGTCCGGGAAAATAGGCCCATTCAAGGCTGTGTGGGTATGGCGTGTCAAAACCTGTGACGCGCTCTACGGGCGCTTCAAGATGATAGAAGCAGCGTTCCTGAACCTGCGCCGCCAATTCCGCGCCAAAGCCGCTTGTCCGAGTTGCTTCATGCACCACCATGCAGCGGCCTGTTTTTTTGACCGACGCCTCGATGGTTTCGATGTCGAGCGGCAACAAAGTTCTCAGATCGATAATTTCTGCATCAATGCCATGTTCCGCTACCACAGCCTTCACGACATGAACCATGGTTCCATAGGTCAAAACTGTAACCGTTTCGCCTTCCCGCACGACGGAGGCTTTGCCCAAGTCTATACGATAATAACCTTCGGGAACAGCGCTGCCATCATGCTTTGACCATGGTTCAACCGGACGGTCGTAATAGCCTGTGAATGGGCCATTATAGATGCGTTTGGGTTCGAAAAAGACAACTGGGTCATTGTCCTCGATTGCCGCGATCAGCAGGCCCTTTGCGTCATAAGGCGTTGCTGGAATGACCGTTTTGATGCCGCAGACGTGCGTAAACATGCTTTCTGGACTTTGGCTATGCGTCTGCCCACCAAAGATACCGCCTCCAAAGGGCGAGCGCACGGTCATCGGGCAAATGAAGTCATTGGCCGAACGATAACGCAAGCGCGCTGCCTCACTCACCAATTGGTCAAGGCCTGGATAGATATAATCGGCAAACTGAATTTCAGGGACAGGGCGAAGGCCATATGCCGCCATGCCAACGCCGACGCCAATAATCCCGCATTCGCTAATCGGTGTATCGAACACGCGCGTTTTGCCATGCTTTTTCTGTAAGCCAGCGGTGGCACGGAATACGCCGCCGAAATAGCCAACGTCTTCGCCCATGATGACGACTTCAGGGTCTCTCGCGAGCATGACATCAAGCGCGCTGTTAATCGCCTCGATCATGTTCATCGTCTTCGTGACAGGCTCCGACATCAACGTGCCTCCCACTCAGGACCAAATTTGTCCTTTTGCTCTTCCAGCATTTGTTCGCATTGCTCTTTCAAATGCCAGGGCATTTCTTCGAAGACATCCTCGAACATGGTCTCAAACGGATGATGCAGGCCATGGCCCAGAATGCCGTTCTGCTCCGCCTCTTTTTGAACAGCCTTCACATGGTCCGACAACTCAACGATTATCGCGTCATGCTGTGCGTCGCTCCATGCGCCAATGGCGATCAGGTGGTCCTTCAAACGCGTCACCGGGTCGCCAAGCGGCCACAATGCATATTCCTCGGCCGCGCGGTAAGCACCAGGATCGTCAGAGGTGGAGTGCCCCTCCCCGCGATAGGTGAAATACTCAATCAAAGTCGGCCCACCATTGGTGCGCGCTCGGTTTGCGGCCCATTGCATCGCAGCGAAGACCGCAAGCGCGTCATTTCCGTCGACACGCAAGCCTGCAATACCATATCCAATTGCGCGCGCGGCGAAGGTTGTTCGCTCGCTCCCTGCAAAACCGGAGAAAGACGAAATCGCCCATTGGTTGTTCACGACCTGAAATATTACTGGCGCATTGTAAACTGCGGCAAAGGTCAGGGCACTGTGGAAGTCACCCTCCGCCGTTGACCCATCACCGCACCATACCGCCGAAATGCGCGTATCGGCGCGCGATGCCGACGCCATGGCCCAGCCAACCGCCTGCGGATATTGCGTAGTCAGATTGCCTGAAATGCTAAAGAAACCGTATTCCTTTGACGAATACATGACTGGCAATTGGCGACCCTTCAAATGGTCCCCGCGGTTGGAATAAATCTGGTTCATCATGTCCACCAGCGGATAGTCCCGCGTGATCAAAATGCCCTGCTGGCGATAGCTTGGGAAGCACATGTCGTCCGAATGCAAAGCCATTGTTGTCGCGACTGATGTGGCCTCTTCGCCAAAGGATTTCATGTAAAAACTGGTTTTTCCCTGACGCTGTGCCCGAAACATGCGATCATCAAACGCCCGCAGCAGCAGCATTTTGCGCAGCATGGAGCGCAACGTATCGGCATCAAGACCGGGGTTCCAGCTACCCGATGCCTGGTTGTCATCGCCGAGCA
>JANPKN010000102.1:0-11456 GCA_031426075.1 Sphingomonadaceae bacterium | reverse complement strand
CGCCGATGCAAAGCGTGGTGGAATTTGATAATGTGGGGCTAAGATACGGGACGGGGGCGGAGACTCTGACCGACCTCAGTTTCACGCTTTACCCCGGCAGTTTCTATTTCCTAACCGGTGCCTCAGGCGCGGGTAAGACCTCGCTTTTGAAACTGCTTTATCTCGCGCATCGCCCAAGCCGAGGCGCTATTCGCATGTTCGGACACGATGCCATTACCCTACCGCGAGACCGCCTGCCGGGCTTCCGCCGCCGCATCGGCGTGGTGTTTCAGGATTTCCGGCTGGTGCAGCACCTTTCCACATTTGATAACATCGCGCTTCCGCTGCGCATCGCTGGCATACAGGAGAAAGACCTGAAAGGCCCGGTCACTGAAATGCTGTCATGGATCGGTCTGACCGAGCGTGCAGATGCGCGGCCCGCAACGCTGTCGGGTGGCGAGCAACAGCGTGTGGCGATTGCGCGCGCCGTGATCGGGCGGCCTGAAATACTGGTCGCTGACGAGCCGACGGGGAATGTCGATCCCGATATGGCGCGGCGTTTGCTGCAGTTGTTCGCTGCACTCAATCGGCTGGGTACCACCGTAGTGGTCGCAACACACGATATCCATTTGTTGCAAGAGGTCGAAGGCGCACAGATGATGCGGCTCGACAAGGGCCGACTGTCCGATCCCACCGGATCGCTTCGCCACCCGCCAAAGCCGCTGATTTTGAAAAGCTAATGCTGTTGGACTTCGCCCTGCCTGCGCATGACCGCAAGCTCATCCCGGAGGGGCGGTTGTCCGGCCAGATGCCGTGGGTGATTGCCATTATGTTGTTTCTGACGCTGCTTGTTGCAGCAGCAGGGCTAACATTAATGGCTGCCGCGCAAAAAGGTGGGCAGAACCTTGCGCGGCAAGTAACGGTACAGGTTATTGAGGCAGACCCTACTGAGCGCGCGGCAAAACGCGCGGCGGTGACGCGCGATCTGCAGAAATTTGATGGAGTGATTGCGGTCACACCGGTGTCGGACGCGGAGGTTCGCAAATTGCTTGAGCCTGTATTGGGTGAAGACATATTGGATGCCGACGTTCCAGTTCCGGCGCTGGTCGACGTGCGCTTCGATGCTGCGCCATCGCGCGCCACGCTGGATGGCATTCGAGACTCGCTTCGCGGTGTCGCACCCGACGTCCGGCTTGACCCGCACAGCGCGTGGATGGCGCCGTTTTATAGGTTGATGAATATGTTGTTATGGCTCGCGGGCGCAGTGGCCGTTCTGTTACTGTTGGCTACGTCTGCGGTGGTCGTACTGGCGGTGCGCAGCACGTTGAATACGCATCGCGGGACAATTGAGATCATGTATCTGATGGGTGGAACCGATGTCCAGGCAGCCCGTCTGTTTCAACGCCGGGTGGCCTTAGATGCCTTGCTTGGCGGTTTTGTCGGCTTTGGCGCAGCGGCAGTAGTCTTGGTGATGCTGAACAATGGATTTGCAGCGGCAGAGCCCAGCTTACTGTCCGGCGTCGCGTTTCCAAACTTCGGTTGGGTAATCCTTGCCCTCATTCCGCTTGCCGTGACGGCCCTTGCCATGCTTATGGCGCGGTTCACGGTGATTTCTGCGTTAAAGAAAATGTTATGATCCGACGGTCCCTCGCTTTCATATTGCTGATTTGGATGCTGGGCTTTGCCTGGTTTGCATTGCTATTGCCACAACCTGCGCCAATTGCCGCAACCGATGTCGTTGTCGTGCTGACGGGCGGTGCAAACAGGATCGACCGAGGACTTGAGATACTCGAATCCGGAAAATCCAGGAAAATGCTGATTTCCGGCGTGGACCGCGATGTGAAGCCGCGCGAGCTTGCCGCGCAGTATCCCGGATCAGCGAAATATTTCAAATGCTGCATCGCTCTTGGTTTTCAATCTGTGGATACACGGTCAAACGCGCTGGAAACAGCAGCATGGGCAAAGCGAAACAAAGTAACCAGTCTGCGGCTTGTCACCCATGATTGGCACATGCGCCGCGCGCGTTTCGAACTTGACCGGGCCTTGCCCGATACGATTGCCGTCACCAGCGACGCAGTGTCCACGCAACCTTCGCTTGGCGCTTTGTTCAAGGAATATAACAAATACTGGCTGCGGGCGGCTGCGTCGCTGTTGGGACTCTAACGCATGATTGGGATCATCCGGTCTGCCTTGTATATTTTGATATTTTACACCGGGTCGGTGTTTTTCGTCGTCACCGCGTTTTTGGCGCAGTGGTTCTCGATTCCGTTGATGCAATGGGCCGTTCGTGGTTGGTCACGTTGGCAATATGCGTGCTACCGACGGATCTTGGGCATCACAATCAAGGTTGAGGGCAACTTACCCCAGAAACCTGTTCTGTACGCCATCAAGCATGAAAGCATGTTCGAGACGATCGATATGCCCCGCATGTTTCGCAAACCCGCCGTGGTGACGAAGAAAGAGCTGTTCGATATTCCCTTATGGGGTCCGGCCGCGCGTGCCTATGGCATGATTCCTGTTGACCGAAATGGCGGCGCGGCTGCATTGCGCGCAATGCTGGTTTTGGCCAAAAAAATGATCGCCGATGGACGCCCGATCGTAATTTTTCCGGAAGGCACCCGCGTTGCACCAGGAAGTCAGCCGCCGCTGCAGTCGGGCTTTGCTGGCCTGTACAAGCTCATCAATCTGCCCGTTGTCCCGATTGCCGTGAACAGTGGCACCCTGAGCCCGCGTAAGGCGGGTATCTGGAGATCGGGGACGATTACCTACAAGGTGGGCGAGGAGCTTCCCACTGGCCTCCCGCGGGCGGAGATTGAGGCGCGCGTGCATGCCGCCATTAATGCGTTGAACGCCTGACGCCTTAATGCTTGCGCCCGAAGTCGGGTGCGTCATCATCCTGACCCTGTTCGACAATTGAGCGGCGGATATTGCGGGTCCGGGCAAACAAAGCCTCCAGCTCGTCGCCCTTGTCGTAACGGATGGCGCGTTGAAGCACGCTCAAGTCCTCCGAGAAACGCTGAAGCATTTCGAGCACCGCGTCTTTGTTGGACAAAAAGACGTCGCGCCACATGACTGGATCAGATGCGGCGATGCGCGTAAAATCGCGGAAGCCGCCGGCCGAATATTTGATAACTTCGCTTTGCGTTACGCCTTCCAGATCATCGGCGGTGCCAACGATCGTGTAAGCGATCAAATGCGGCAAATGGCTGGTGACAGCAAGAACCATGTCATGATGGCGGGCGTCCATGGTTTCGACGTCGGCGCCAAGCCGCTGCCAAAAAATGCGCAAGCGTTCGACCGCTGCCTCTGGCGCATTCTCGGGCGGCGTCAAGATGCACCATCGGCCCTTGAACAAAGTCGAAAATCCGGCATCAGGTCCGCTTTTTTCTGTCCCTGCAACTGGGTGGGCAGGAATAATGATGGCGTCCGGCAGAACAGCGGAGAGCGCCTCTGCAACGCTTTGCTTGCACGAACCAACGTCGCTGACAATCGCATCGGCGGGCAAGTCAGCGGCGAATTCCGCTGCCACCGCACCCATCGCGCCAACAGGAACGCACAGGATGACAAGGTCGGCGTCCATCACTGACGCGCCAGCCGTATCCGTCACATCATCGCAAATTCCAAGAGCAACCGCTCTCTCCCGCACCGCAGGGTCGGCATCATGGCCAGTGATGCGCACTGAAGGCATCTGCGCCTTGACCGCGCGCGCGACCGATGAGCCAATAAGGCCCAATCCAATGATCGTCAGGCGCGCAAAAGGGAGCACTAGGCGTTGGCGTCCAAAATTTTGCGCAATGCAGCCATCACGCCGTGGTTCTCATCTTCGGTACCGATGGTAATCCGCAAGCCATTGCCAAGGCCCTGCCCCGGCAGCCAGCGGACAATATAGCCTTCCGCCATCAACGCATTATACGCGGTCTCTGCGCTGCATTTGCCTTCGAAAAGGACCATAAGGAAATTTGCCCACGACGGGATTACTTTCAATCCATGGTTGGACAATGACGCAAATTCTGCGGCCATCCAGTCGCGCCATTCGGCATTATGCCGACGGCTGCGCGTGACAAATTCGGTGTCCGCCAGGGCAGCGATTGCTGCCGCCTGGCCCGCCGTTGTGACGTTAAACGGCGCACGCACGCGGTTCAGCGTCGTGATAAGGCCTGCATGGCCATAGCACCAACCAATTCGCTCGGCGGCAAGGCCATAAATCTTCGAAAATGTTCGCGTGATGAGGACATTATCATGCCGCCGCGCTAGCTCAAGCGCAGCTGGCCCATCATCTTCAAGATACTCGCCATAGGCCTGATCAAGCACCAGCACGCAGTTGCCAGGTAGGCCAGCATGCAACCGCGCAATTTCGCCATTTTCGCAATATGTGCCTGTCGGGTTGTTCGGGTTGGCGACAAAAACCACCCGCGTCTTGTCCGTTACCAACGCCAGCAACGCATCAACGTCGGTGCCATAATCCTTGTCCGGCGCGACAATGACATTGGCCGCCGTTTTGCGCGCTGCAATGTCATAGACCGAAAAACCATAGCGGACGTAAATGATGTCATCGCCCGCACCAGCATAGCCCATGGCGATCAGGTTAAGTAGCTCGTCCGAACCGGTGCCGCAGACGATCTGGTCGGCATCGATGTCATAGACTGCGCCAAGTGCCTCGCGCAGTGCAGTGCTGGCTGGGTCAGGATAGCGCGCAAGCGATGCGCTTTTGTCTACCAAGGCGGCAGAAGCATGAGGACTGCACCCCAACGGGTTTTCATTCGCGGACAGCTTAATCAACACGCGGCCATCGTCCGACTTTGCTTTGCCGGGTGTGTAGGCGCTGATGGCTTCGATCCATGGTTTGGCGACTGGTGTGTTCATGGTCGCGGCCATAGCGGCGGCGGCGGCGAAGCGCAACGTGTCGCCAGCCAAGACGGGTGTTCTTTTACGAGTTTCTGTTGTTTCGCGCGAAACCGCTGATATGGCGGTCGATATGAATGGGGATACGCGTTTCGGTCTGGATAAAAAAGCACAGCTGCTTGGGCCAGTGAAGCTCGACAGTGGCGCAGGATTTGCGCCCGTCGAATTTGCCTATGAAACCTACGGCACGCTGAACCCGGACAAATCCAATGCCATCCTGATTTGCCATGCGCTGACGGGCGACCAATATGTCGCATCAACGCATCCTGTCACGGGCAAGGCAGGCTGGTGGACGCGCATGGTCGGCCCGGATAAACCGATTGACCCTGCACGACATTGCATCATCAGCATAAACGTGATGGGCAGTTGCATGGGATCATCCGGTCCGGCAAGCATCGACCCCGCGACGAGCGCACCATATGCTATGAGCTTTCCTGTTATTACCATCGCCGACATGGTCCGCGCGCAGGCCTTGCTGCTGGATCATCTGGGGATTCCGACACTGGAAGCCGTGGTGGGCGGGTCGATGGGCGGAATGCAAGCCTTAAGCTGGGCCGCCTTATACCCCGAACGCGTCCGCTCCGCAGTCATCATCGCCTCCACCGCGCGGCATTCGGCGCAGAACATCGCCTTTCACGAGGTCGGGCGTCAGGCAATCATGGCCGATCCGCGCTGGAACAATGGCGCTTATTATGGGCGGGAGGCGCCTGCCGCCGGTCTTGCTGTTGCCCGCATGGCAGCACACATCACGTATCTGTCCGAAGCAGGCCTCACCGAGAAATTCGGTCGCCGCCTGCAAAACCGAGACGCCAAAAGCTTTGGCTTTGACGCTGATTTTCAGGTTGAAAGCTATTTGCGGTATCAGGGCTTAAGCTTCGTCGACCGGTTTGATGCCAACAGCTATCTCTACATTACTCGCGCGATGGATTATTTCGACTTGGCGGAACCGCACGACGGCGTGCTGGCCAAGGCCTTTGCGGGCACCAAAACCCGCTTCTGCCTGATCAGTTTTGACAGCGACTGGTTGTATCCAACGGCGGAATCGCGGCGCATTGTCCATGCATTGAATGCGGCAGGCGCAGCGGCCAGCTTTGTTGAGCTATCCAGCCCCTTTGGCCATGACGCTTTTTTGCTCGATGCCCCCGAAATGAACCGCATCGTCGATGGTTTCTTGCGCGCAGGCGAAAGCCAATGACTGCGCTTCGGCCCGACCTTGCGATCATCGCCCGCGAAGTGCGCGCGAACGCACGCATACTGGACGTCGGCTGCGGCGATGGCCTGTTGATGGCTGCACTGCGCGATACCAAAAATGTCGACGCGCGTGGGATGGAACTTAATGCCCGCGATGTGGCCACTGCAGTTGCACGCGGGCTTTCGGTGGTTCAGGGGGATGCGGATGTTGACTTGGCCAATTACCCTGATGGCAGCTTCGATTACGCGATTTTGAGCCAGACGCTGCAGACAACCAAAAGGCCGGACCTTGTTCTTGACCATCTGGTGCGGATCGGACGGCAGGCTTTTGTATCCTTTCCGAACTTTGCCCAGTGGCGCATCCGTTTTGCCCATATGTTCGGTGGCCGGATGCCGGTGACAGAGCAACTTCCGCATCGTTGGTACGACACGCCCAACATCCACCATGTGACCATCGACGACTTCCGCAGCTTTCTCGACGAGCGGAATATCAGAATTGAAGGCCAGTGGTTTTTGTCCGGCGATAAACCCCGCAATGAACATCTGGCGAACCTCCTCGCCCAGCATGCGGTTTTCCTTCTGCGTCGGGATTAAGCCAGCGTCGGAAATTTGACACCCGGCTGTCAATCAAACATCACTGATCCGCAATTCATTGAATTTGCATCATATTTTTCGAATTGGCACGGCTATTGCTGTGATGCTTTCGTTCGCGCCCATCAGTGGGATGCATAGACGAAAGGAAAGGCCATGCCGGCTTTGGATAACATATTCGGAATTCACGCAACCGCGTTGAAATTGCGTGAGCAGCGCATGGCGGTTCTGGGGTCAAACATCGCCAATGCGTCGACGCCAGGATATAAAGCGCGCGACATTGATTTTTCCTCGGCGCTTAAGATGGCCGAAAACGGCCAATCAACCGAAGGCGCCATGCGCTACCGTGTGCCCATCCAAGCATCGCTTGATGGCAACACCGTAGAAATGGCAACCGAACAAACCGCATTTGCCGAAAACGCACTCGCGTATCGTTCAAGCCTGTCTTTCCTCCAAGGCCGCATCGGCACGCTTAGCCGTGCGTTGAAAGGGGAGTAAAGATGGCCGACAGTCTCTCCATCTTTGACATCAGCGGCCGCGCCATGGCGGCGCAGCTTGTTCGGCTGAATACTTCGGCTTCAAACCTTGCCAATGCAGGCACCGTATCGGGCAGCGAGGACAAGGCCTTTCGCGCCATGAAACCGGTGTTTCGCACCGTCATGGGTGAGGCAGGCCGCGCCACCGTTCAAGTCGACCGCATCGACACCAGCACCGCTGCGCCTGTAAAGCGCCACGACCCCAATCACCCACTTGCCGACCAAGATGGCAACATCTGGGAAGCAGCCGTCGATAGCACCGCCGAAATGGTCGAGATGCTTGAGATCTCCCGCCAATATCAAAACAATGTGCAGGTCCTAGCCACGGCAAAAGGCCTGATCAGTGAAACCCTGCGCCTCGGCCAATGAAAGTGATAAGAACATGACAAGCATAGCGCCTGTAAATTCCAAAAACCTGCCCGTCCTGTCAAAAGACATGGCAGAAAAGAAATTGGGCCAGACCGATTTTCTTCGGCTGATGACCACCCAGCTTAAAGAACAGGATCCGTTCAGCCCCGTCGATAACCAAGCGATGATCGCGCAAATGGCCCAGTTTTCAAGCGTTGCCGGCATATCGGAAATGAATGTCGCACTGAAATCAATTTCGGAACAGATGGGCGCGCAAACCGCCTTGCTTGCCGACATCAAAGCCGCGTCCACCCCTAAAACTCCGGGAGCATAAACATGTCATTTTACACTTCACTATCAGGCCTTAAAGGTGCGCAGACCGACCTGTCTGTCATATCAAACAACCTTGCCAACGTCGGTTCGACAGGGTTTAAAAGAAGCCGCGCGCAATTCGGCGACCTGTTTTCAGCGTCACCGTCGCAAAGCACGAAGATGCAAGCAGGCCAAGGCACACGACTAAATGCAGTCGTGCAGCAATTCACGCAAGGCACGCTGGAGGGCACTGACAAGACGTTCGACCTCGCTGTTGCCGGTGAAGGATTTTTCGTCACGCGCGGTGACCCGCCACGAGACGCGGTCACCTATACACGCAACGGCGCGTTTCAGGTAAATGCCAACCGTCAGGTCGTTGATACTATTGGCTCGACACTGCAATTGCTACCCGTCGACGCAAGCGGCAATGTAACCTCGGCTACGCTGGCCAGTGCAACCGACTTTGTACTGCCAAGCGCATCGCCCACGGACCCGACTATTCCGCTTATCAACGTATCTATCGGAATCGATGGACTTGTAACTGCAACTTATAGCGATGGGTCGGACGAAGTGCTTGGCAAGGTTGCGATGGCAAGCTTCACCGCGCAAGAAGGCCTGCGACCTGTAGGTGACAGCCATTGGCAGTCGACTGGCGACAGCGGCCCGCCCGCAATCAACGCGGCGACCAATGGCCCGCTGGGTTCGGTCCGTTCCGGCGCACTTGAGCGCGCCAATGTCGATGTGACTGAAGAACTCGTTGCGCTTATTTCTGCGCAACGCAATTTCCAGGCCAACGCAAAGGCCATCGAAACCGCGTCGAACATGACGCAGGCCATTGTAGCCATTCGTTAAGGGCTGACCCATGGACCGCCTGATCTACACCAGCCTGACTGCAATGCGCAGCGCCATGGCCCGGCAAACGGCAATTGCCCACAATCTGGCAAACGCCAATACGCCGGGCTTTCGCGCGGATCTGGCCGAGGCGCAGTCCTTGTGGCTCGATGGCCAGCAACTCGACACCCGCGCTTTCTCATCGGAAGAGGTGCAGGCCGCCGATATGACCGCTGGTACCGTTACCAGCACTGGCCGCGACCTGGACATCGCATTGTCGGGTGACAGCATGTTGGCGGTGCAGGCGGAAAATGGCGAAATTGGCTATACAAGACGGGGCGACCTGATGCTGTCGGCCAGCGGATTGATGACTACCGGCGACGGACGGCCCGTTCAGGCTTCGCAAGGTCCACTTACCCTGCCGCCATCGGATAGCATCAACATTGACGAGCAAGGCCGCGTTTGGATTGTTCCGGTTGGCGGCGACCCGGCACAGCCGCAACAAGTTGACCAGTTACAACTCGTCAGTCCCGTTGGGTCAGACGTCGTGAAAGGCAATGACGGGCTGTTCCGCGTGCGCGGCGGCGGCATCTTGCCTGCCGATCCCGATGCACGTGTGACTACCCGGAGCCTTGAAAGTTCCAATGTCAGTACGACTGAAGCTTTGGTTGAAATGATCGAAGCCAGCCGGTCTTGGGACACCCAACTGAAAATGCTTACCGATGCACGCGACATGGATGCGGCGACAGCCGACCTGATGTCGCTTTCGCAATAAGCCTGCGCATAAAAAGGATGAAGTCTGATGTCTAATGGAGCACTCCACGTCGCCCGCACTGGCCTTGATGCGCAGAATATGCGGATGCAGGTCATCGCCAACAATCTGGCCAACGTGAACACCGTCGGTTTCAAACGCGACCGCGCGAGTTTTGAAACCTTGGCCTATCAAGCGATGACCATTGCGGGGTCCGCATCATCTGCGGAAAACAAATATGCCATTGGCACCAACCTCGGCACCGGTGTGCAGATTAACGGCACTGCGCGTATCGATACGCAAGGTACGCTAACGACCACGGGCAACAGCCTTGACCTTGCAATTGAAGGCGCAGGCTATTTCCAGATACAAATGCCCGATGGCAGAAACGCGTATACCCGCGCGGGGGACTTCAGCCTGTCCGCCGAAGGGACGTTAGTAACCAGCGACGGCATGCCCGTCCAACCGCAAATCCAAATTCCGCAAGGCGCAACTGCCGTCTCCATTGGTGCAGACGGCACCGTTTCGGCGCAAGTTGCAGGGGCGACCGACCTTACGCAAGTGGGGCAGATTGAGCTGGCCCGATTCACAAACTCGGTGGGGCTGCAATCAATCGGCAACAACCTTTTGCTCGAAACGCCTGCGTCAGGTGCGCCACAAGTTGGAGCAGCTGGCACAGAAGGGCGCGGCGGCCTGCGTTCCGGTGCGCTGGAGGCGAGCAACGTCAACGTTGTCGAGGAACTGGTCGACATGATTGAAACCCAACGCGCTTATGAGGTCAATTCCAAGATGATCCAGGCCACCGATGAAATGATGCGCAATGCCACACAGACGCTTTAATCTGGTCATGTTGGCGTTGCTTGCGTTTCCCATGAGCGCACATGCCAAAAAGGGCAAAGCCGTTGAGCAGGACTATGGTCCTACCCTGCCGACCAGTCCAGCGCCTGCGCCTGCCAATGGCGCGATATTCCAGGTCGAGCGCTATAGCGCGCTGACATCTGGCGCGCGGGCAAGCCGCGTCGGCGATATAATAACGATCACTTTGGTCGAGCGCACAATCGCCACCAAAAGCACCAGCGCCACCACTGGCCGCAATGGAAACATCGGCCTCAGTCCGCCCGTGAGCGGGCCGTTGAGCCTTATAAACGCAGGCGATATAAATATGGGCGGCGATCAGTCGTTTAAAGGCAAGGGTGAAACCGCCCAGTCAAATGCCTTATCCGGAGAATTGAGTGTGACCGTCGCTGCTGTCTACCCCAATGGCAATATGCTCGTGCAAGGTGAAAAGGCGCTTACGCTGAACCGGGGCGACGAAAATGTGCAATTTACCGGGCTTGTGCGCTCTGCCGATATCAGTGTCGATAACCGAGTGCTCTCTACCCGTGTGGCCGCTGCGCGCATCCGTTACACTGGTAAGGGCGAGATCGCGCGCGCCAGCCAGCAAGGCTGGCTTCAGCGTTTCTTTTCAAAGTTGAGTCCGTTCTGATGCGCGCGTTGCTGCTTTGCCTTGCCTTGCTGTGCGCGCCCGCTGCGCATGCCGAACGCATCAAGGATATTGGCCAGTTCCAAGGGCTGCGCGCCAACCAGCTGACGGGCTATGGCGTTGTCGTTGGCCTTGCAGGGACTGGCGATGATAGCCTTGATTACGCAACTCAGGGCGTCAAAGGCGCAGTGTCGCGCTTTGGCGTCAACCTTCCTGCCGGTGTCAACCCGGCGCTTAAAAATGCCGCCGCAGTGTTGATTACGGCGGAGCTTCCCCCATTTGCAAAACCCGGCCAGCGGCTGGATATTACCGTTTCCGCCCTGGGCAAGGCAAAATCCTTGCGCGGTGGCACTTTGGTGATGGCACCGCTTTATGGCGCGGATGGTGAAATTTACGCCATAGCGCAGGGCAATCTTGTGGTAGGCGGACTTGGCGTTGATGCGGCGGATGGTTCAAAGCTGTCGGTCAACATTCCGTCTGCTGGCCGCATCAGCGGCGGCGCGTCGGTCGAACGCAGTGTCGATACCGGCTT
>JANPKN010000101.1:0-11274 GCA_031426075.1 Sphingomonadaceae bacterium | reverse complement strand
AAGCGTGTACGCATCGGTATGGCAAATACCCGTCGCCATGATTTCCACAAGCACCTCGCCTGCCTTTGGACCTTCCAAATCCAACTCGACAATTTCCAAGGGCTTTTTGGCTTCAAATGCGACTGCTGCGCGGGTCTTCATATTGATTGGGTATCCTTTTTATCTGCCAAAGGCTTTTCCATTAACAGCGCAACCGCGCAAGCCTAGATTCCCGCATACCATTCATAGTCACCGACATCTTCCCAATATCCGCCTTTTCCACCATGGAATTTCGATAGATCATCGGTTGCTTCGATGCGCATGACATATTTGGCCTGCTTATACCCCAGTTGCCGTTCAACGCGCAGCCGGACTGGTGCGCCATATTTCACAGGCAAGGTTTCACCGTTCATACCCCATGCCAATATGGTCTGCGGATGGAAGGCATCGATCAGGTCAATCGATTCATAATAAGGGCGTGCACCGTAATTGTCCGCGCAATGAAAAACGATGTATTTTGCGCGGCTCGACAATTGGGCCTGCTGCAGCAAAAGCCGAAGTGGTGTACCTTGCCATTGCGCTATTGCGCTCCACCCCTCAACGCAGTCATGCCGCGTAATTTGCGTCCGCGCCGGCATTGCCCTTAGCGCGTCCAGACCATATTCCATGGGATTGGCGACCATGCCATCAAGCCGCAAACGCCAGGTTGCGAAGTTATTCTGAAGATGCGCAAGATAGTCCGTTGATGTGCCCGTGAGCGAACCGTTGGTCTTGAATACCGGGGAGATTTCGGACATCCCGAATTCCGGTGCTAATGTAGCCCGATCCGTTAGGGTGCGGTGCGTAACCTGGTTCAGTTTTTCCGCCGCACGCAGTGCGGACCGGAAGCCCGCATTCTCATTCATGGCGTCACAGCCGCTCAGGATCAGTGCGCTGCTTCCCAAAGTTGCGCTGCGCAACAGATCACGGCGGCGAAGCAGCTTGCGGTCCTCTGTCATGGCAACTTCTCCACATATTCAGGTTTCGATGTCGCCCCATGGCGCCCGGTAATCATTGAGCGGATTCCGGCAATTGGACCGGACAGCAGAACCATGATCAGGTGGACGGCCACAAAGAGGGTCAGCAAAGCGGCAGCGATAAAATGCAGCGACCGTGCCGATTGACGCCCACCAAAAATATCCAACAACCACGGCCAAGCCGCGTTCATGGCAGGTGACATGGTGATACCTGTGAAGATGATGAGCGGAAGCAATATGAATATTACCCCTATATAGCTGAATTTTTGCAGTATATTATAGCTACCGGCAATATGCGTATCGCCAAAACGCAGCCGTGCATGATTCTTGATGTCTCTCCAAAATGCGGCCACGCTCCACTCCGCGCGGCGGACATGCAAGTCCTTGCGGATATGACCATTGAACAACGATACGAGCATGAATGCCGTTAGACCAAGCGCAAACAACCAGGCAAAGGCGAAATGCCAACGACGCGCAGCCGCCAGATTGTAGCCGGTCGGTATCGTCGCCCAGCCTGGAAAGGCGACGCGGCGGACATTGTCATTCGCATCCAAGGATAACCCAAGCACACCAGTGGTTTCGACGCGCGTGCTTGCAACTCTCACAAATCCGGTTGTGCGTGTGTCGTCAATTTGCAGCCAGGCGTAATCTTCACGTGATCCAAAATCGCCCCAATATAGCTGGGGATGCGCATTGAAGATCATGAGACCACTCATCAGCAGTATCGTGGCAAACACGGCGTTCAACCAATGCCAGATCCGCGTGAAGATATGGTGCCGCTTCGCCACGTCTTGCGCCGTTGACTGCGTTGACTCCATAAAATTGCTCCTGGTTCGAGTCTATGCGCGCATGCTTCATTCAGCAACAGCAACGACAGTATCTTAGAATGGATGCATTGGCGACGTTTTAGGGCCCCTGAGCAGCGCCCGTCGGCCCCGTGGCCATATTCGCCAGGCGCGGAACGGCGCGTGCGGTAATAATACCCATATCAATGCTGCCATTGGCTTTGCTCAGCACGGCCAAGCCCGGCAATTCGGCATCCACGCCAATAATATTGGCGGACAGCGGAGCAACGCGGATGCTGTAATTTCCATAGGGCACAAATTCAAAAAGGAAGAATCCGTCATATTCGGTGCGCGTTGACTTTACGGCGCGTCCATTTTTATCGACAAGCTCAAGATCAACGCCACTTAGCGATTTTCCGCCTTCGCGCTGCAGATTTCCGGAAATTTCTCCGGCTGAAACGAGCGGCAGTTCGATTATCGTCGGAATGCCAGGGCGCGGTGTGATGACGATGCCGCTTGTTGCTGGCTGAACAAAGGGATCGGGCAGACTTGATGCGTCAATGCCAATGAGGATTTGCTCATAAGGTTGAAGGCCATCGATGATGCTTCGCCCTTGCGCATCCGTTGGCAATCCACGGCCCGATGTCCCCGCCGTAAGCTCGACATCTTTTTGAACGGGCTCATTTGGCTGACGAATACCGTCGGCATTGTCATCCTGAAAAACAACAGCAAAGGCTTGCCCCGACGCCGCAAGCTTGTCAGCCGCCACGCGAATGCCGCCGCTGTGCGGATTTGGGCCAAGGCTGAACGCCAAATTCAAACCTGCCGCCACCGATCCGTCGCTTGCTGCTTCCACTTGTCCAGTAATGGCAAAATGTTTGAACCGGCGGCTATGCCCCAAGGAAAGGCGGCTGCGCGAATCTCCCGCAGAATAACCAGCTTCGATTTTCCAGTCTGCGCGCTCGCTTGCGCGCCACTCGCCCGTAATTTTGGATTCGCGGAAACCTGCGTCTCCCGAAAGGGCAAATGTTGCCTCACCGCGTAAACGCAACCCGCCAAGACGCCCCGATAAGCGCAGTGCGGAATCGAGGCGGGAATTTGGATCTAAACCATCTTTATTGCGGTCTTGGGCCCATATAAGCTCCGCACTTGCATTCAACTTCTTGATATTGAACGATATTCGTGATTCAGCCTCAAGCCTGCTGCCGCCATCTGTCCGTTCGATATACCGGATTTCACCCCGCAGCGGCAGATATTGCCGTCCCAATTTGATAGCATGGTCGAGCGACATGCTGTTGAAACGCCTAACGTCGCGGTCATATCGTTCGCTTTGATAATTGCCAAAAAGCCAAGCCGTTTCTCCAGTCAAAAGCGCCTGTCCAACTTGCGCAAGCATTTGTCCGCGAATGGCATATCCACCAATGAGGTTTGCGGCGCTTGCAAGTTCAATCAACGTTGGCCCAACGGCACGTCGAACCGATGCCTCGAGATAATATTGACGCTGTCCCCGCAACATTGAGCTGAACATCGACGCTGCGACTGACGTCTTTGGGTCAAGGCCCCGTTCCAAACCAAAGCCGGCGCGCCAGCCGAGAAAGTCGTTGTCTTCAGCCTTACCGAGATCGATAAGGTCACGGCCTGCGTCTTGTACTGCTGCCCAATAATAGGTTTCGCGGGGCGGGATCGAGTCCAGACCCACTGGGATCATTTTCACTTCACGGCGCACCTGCCCTTGTGGACCATAGAGCACAACCTCGAACCTGTTTTGGCCGTACAGCAATTGCACATCGAGAAATTCGAAGCGCCCGTCACCCCGGCTTTGGAGATAGCCGATCAGCTGATCATTGCGATATAGCTCTGCATCCCAACCATCAGGCAATTCTCCCCGAAACACAGTGCGGTCAAAGCTCGCCGGGCGATTGAGCGGGCGATTAGTAACAAATGCCCCGCGCCCCGCGGTTGTCTGGATACCAAGCGCCGTTGCATTGGTGGCAACATCGCCCAGTGCAAAATGCGTCGCGTTCAACGGGCCTAGGAGCCTACCTTCCGGATCGGTCTTATAGGCCCGCAACCGCAGGGTTTCCGGCACGCCATTCCCGTTTGACGACAAGCGCGCATCAAAGGACGCACCTGCCACTTCGCCACTGGCATAGATTTCAAAACGCGCGTCTGCACGCTTTCGCAATTGCTTATCATGGGCGGCGCTGACTGACGCCACGACGTCGATCGACGGCATCCGGAAGAATTTATAAGGATTGGTTGCTTGTGGCAGGCTGCTTAGGTCAAATTCCTGCGCAGGCTTTACTTTACCCGCTCGCGCTTGGCGTTCCTCGGCTAGCTCAAATGGTAGCTTGCGGTCAGCGCTAATCAATATCAGCGCGTTTGATTGATCAACCTTCAGATTCACGTTCAGCCATTTTGCCATGACCTCTACATCAATGCACCACCCCTCCGGCACATCGCGAACGTCTGTCGGCCCCAAATCCGTCATTTTGTTCATGATTTGTACTTGGTGGGATTCACGGTCGAGCGTGAACGTTCGGTTTTCTTCAAATAGCCAACCAGTTGCGCGGCGCGACTTTTTGTCGATCCGAACTGGCAAATCAAACGCCATGATAGTGTCGGCAAAATCGATGCAGATTCCCGAATCGGTTTGATAGCCGCGCACGCCGTCACCAACGCGCCATTGCCCGACACGCACATCGAACAGTAACGCATCATCTTCACTCGGTTGCCAGCCTGCCGCAAATGCAGGAGCAACCGGCATCGCGACGATCCCGGTTGCAACTGCGAATGCAGTCAGTGCCTTAGCGGCCTTTTGAAGAATTTTGCCCATTCAGGAAAATTTGACCAGGGGTCAGCGGAGAACCGAACGCACCTGGCTAATCAATCCGCCACCGGCTTCAGGCGCCTCGAAATAGGAGATGACGACCTCGCCCCGTAGTTGCGCGGCCAGTTCAGGGGATAGAGGGATAGATACCTTCCGCCGGGCGATTTCCGGATAGGCTGCAATGCCCTTCGTAACACTCAGGGGCTCCGACGCCCCCGCCTTGGACACATGAATTTCGCCGAACAATGACCTGTCGCCAGCCCGGTTTAGGTCAAACTCAAGTGTAGGGCCTTCTGCGTCCTTGCCGAAACGCACATTGTTGAGTGCTGCGGTAGCCTGAAGATTGCCCTTTCGAACGATGACCGGAATACTAATTCCGTAAATAGGAATGAGCTGGATCTTCAATCCGTCAGCCGCAATGTCCGACCCATCGGCTGCGGGCGTTTTTGGGATCGCACGAAACAGCATGTGCGCCCGATATTCTCCGTCCGCCAGTGCTGCGTCAGGCTGCATTCCTATCCGGATAGACTGGGGCTGATTCGGCGGAAGAGTAACACGGCGCGGGGCGTAGCGTATCACGCCCAAAGCTGCCTTTTCATGTTCAGTCGCCGCTTCTGACTCCACATCATCGAGCCGGCCTTGGTCATTCATCCTCCGCAGCTCAAGTGTGATCCGGTACGTTGCCTCCTCGTCGCCAACGTTGTTGAGAATCACCTCCGTACCACGGCGCCCATCCAGTATTATTCGCGTTGGCGCGATCAACAAATCACCCGCGGCATAGGCCGGCGTGATTGAAATTGCCGAAGATAATATTGCAGTCGCCACCAAGGCAGCACGTTTGCCTGCGATCAGCAGACACGCTTTTTCAAGCCATTTAGACATATTTTTCACCCACATTGAATATGCATAGGGGGGTCAATCCCTGCACACTGGTCCACGCGGTCAACTTGCCTTAATATGGTTACCATCCCGCTAACGTTGTTTTGGGCGCAATAAAAAACCCCCGACAGACTAGCTGCCGAGGGTAATTATTCTTGAAGTCTGCGTTCGAAAACGCCGATGCTTTTATTGATAGTTGGCAGATACGTTATACGTTCCTGTGTAGGTTCCCGCAGCTTGGTTCGCGCCAACCGACAATGTTCCGCCCACGTAGAAAACCTGCGCTGCACCTGTGGAAGTGAAAGACGTAAGCGACGGTGTCAACGCGACTGGCATTGTATTAGCGCCGGAAGTCAAAGTCGCTGATGCAGGTACCGATATAGCCACAACATAGCTGTTCGCTGCGCCAGTCACTGTGAACCGGCCGCGCAATGCAGGACCAACGCACGTGACACCGGCAGAGCAAGTACGGGTGTCTGACGCGGTTGGTAAGACGACCGTGCCGGCAGTACCGCTTGATGCGACGACGCCAAAGTCCAGGGCATCATTCTGAGCCAACTGAACCGCAGGAAGAATTACGACTCGCGCGTCAGCGGTCTGTGTGGCGGCTTGGGCGTTCGTCGAAGCGAAGGCGGCAACAGCCATTGCGCCCAACAGGGCGACTTTCGTTTTGTTCAACATTATCTGGTCCTTTGTGACAAAGCAGGTTCGGAATGCCCCACTGCATTCTGTCACCCTTCTGCACATGGAATCATAAGGCTTTGCTGAACTTCATGGTTAATGAAGCCTTGATGAAAGCTGCGCTAATGACGGAACCCAGATCCAAAAAAGTATGTTTTGCAATAATTTAGCACGAAAATTGTGCCGCTTTTAATTAATGCGGCGTTTGCCAAAAATATGCCAATGCTAGAATTTTTCTCCAGTGAGCCGCTGACACAACATATCCAATTGGTCCAAACTGCCGTATTCAAACGTCACTGATCCGGCGCCTGACGTGTTTTTCTGAGCTATTCGCACCCTTAATCCCAAAAGGTCACCAAGATGCGATTCTACCGCGCGAATGTCAGAATTCGATGATTCGCCGGTTCCACTTCCCTTTTTACTTTTTATTTTGGGCGCACGCTCTTGCTGCACCAGGGCTTCCGTTGCGCGGACAGACAGACCATTTTTGATAACCAGCATCGCAAGCTGCACCGCATTGTCGCTCCCTAACAATGCACGCGCATGCCCCATGCTTAATTTCTCTTCGGTCACGAGATCACGAAGTGGAAGCGGGAGATCAAGCAGACGCATCATGTTCGCAACATGGCTTCGCGACTTATGCACCAACTCCGCCAGCTCGGCCGCACTATGACCAAACAGTTCCGTCAGCTTTTTATACGCCTCAGCTTCTTCTATGGGATTTAGATCCTGACGCTGGATGTTTTCCAGCAAGGCTATTTCTAGCGTTTCAGCATCGTCAAAATTGCGGATGATGGCGGGCAAGTCATGCAACTGCGCACGCTGCGCTGCGCGCCAGCGGCGCTCACCCGCAACAATTTGATAGCCGTCCTGGAACGGTCGTACAACGATTGGCTGTATGATGCCGTGCTTTGCTATACTCGCCGCAAGCTCATTCAATTTATCATCGGAGAAATGCCGTCGGGGTTGATCGGGATTGGGATGAATATCGATTACCGACAAAGTAGCTACGCCCTGGCTGCGCGGGTCGCGGTCTGCATTGGATTTGGCGGCGGAGCTGTCGTTGCGCAATGCCTCACCCAAGAGGGCATCCAGACCGCGACCAAGGCCCATTTTCTTCTTCAGGGGCGATTTTTCAGACAAATTATCGTTGCTCACGCTGCTAACTCCCGAGCCGGTAGGCGGCCAATCAATTCTCGTGCAAGTTTCATATAGGCTTCGGAACCAGAGCAGCGATGATCATATACCAGTGCAGGAAGCCCGTGGCTGGGGGCCTCGGATAACCGCACATTGCGGGGGATTACGGTAGTGAACACCAAATCTCCGAGGCAGCTTCGTACATCGTCCGCAACCTGCTCAGTCAGCCTGTTACGCTTGTCGTACATGGTGAGCGCGACCCCCATGATCGACAAAGCCGGGTTAAAGCGGCCTTGAATGCGTTCAACGGTTTGCAGTAGCTGACTCAAGCCTTCCAAAGCGAAAAATTCACATTGCAGGGGGACTAACAACGAATCGACCGCGACCAGCGCATTTATCGTAATCAACCCCAGCGACGGCGGGCAGTCGATGAGGCATATGTCCCAATGCGCGTCTGATTTATCGAACGCAGCCTTCAGTCTCCCTGTTCGGTCTTCATATTCGACGAGCTCAATTTCGGCGCCTGATAAATCGACCGTTGCAGGCACCATATCAAGATTAGGTATCTGGGTTGGAATGGCTGCATCTTTCAACGAGGCATCCCCAAGTAACAGATCGTAGCTGCTGTGAATGCGCTGAGCCTGTTTTAAGCCAAGTCCTGTCGAAGCGTTTCCCTGCGGATCAAGATCGACCAACACGCATCGCCATCCACTCGCTGCCAGCGCAGTCGCAAGGTTTATTGCAGTTGTTGTTTTCCCAACCCCACCCTTTTGGTTCGCTATGGCAATTCGGATCATGGCTTTTGCCCCTATATTCCGGCACGAGCGCCTTGATGGCGACGTCCCGATAATGTGCCGACTAATATGCCCGCTTCCTGGTCAGTTATGCTATTCATAACACGGAAATTTCCATCCCAAGATGACTTAACATCTTCCCACTCGCGACTAGCATTACGCCCCTTTGGCAAGAGCCACAAAGTGTTATTTGTGGCGAATCGGGATGCAAGATCAAACAATTTCGGCAATGGCGCAAAAGCACGTGCACTGATGACCGAATATGAGGCACTTTCCAAGCGCTCCAACGCCATGCCGGCCACGTGAACACGGTTGGTGAGGTCAAACATCTCCACGGCACGTTGTAGATAATCAACCCGCCGCGCACGCGATTCAACGAGCGTCACATGGTAATCAGTCAGCAATGCGATGATCAATCCTGGAAATCCGGCGCCCGACCCGAGATCAAGCCAGGTTTTTGGCGCTCGTGACGGGGCGACAAGCTGCAGCAATTGGGCACTATCAACAATATGACGCGCCCAAATGTGATCAGATGTGGAAGCTGAAATAAGATTCTGGCTTTCAGCTTCACGTTTTAAAAATGCAACGAAGTTGGTGAGCGCATCCATTGTTTCACGTGAAACACGACCTTGACTTTCTAGCCAGCCAATCGCTTCGGCTTCAGTCATGCTGCTTCTGCGATGATATTTTTTGCGCGCTTCGCGTGCACAAGGATCGCTGCGAGAGCAGCTGGTGTAATTCCGCGAATGCGCGATGCAGCAGCCAAATTCTCTGGCTTAGATGTTTCGAGCCGCTCAACCATTTCATTTGATAGACCAGATATAGCCCTGTAATCCGTCGACGCCGACAGTCGAATTTGCTCGTTTGCCGCGACATCATTTATCTCCGCCTCTTGCCGTGCGAGATACGGTGCATATCGTCCGTCTTGTTCGACTTCCATGAGCAGGTCCTGCGGCCAGATCTTATCATCCAATTCGAGCAGTGGGCTGATTGATACCTGAGGAAATCGCAACCATTCAAACAACGACATTTTCCCAGCGTCTTGCTTAACCGGGATGCCTTGCTTAATCAGCACGTCCGCCGTCGCTGTCTTCTGAAGTCGGCTTTGAAGTTCGGTCTGCTGCGAAAGCCGTTCGTTAAATGCCGCCATACGTTCGGTGCCTATCGCCCCCACCGACATTGCGAGAGGCGTTAGCCTGGACGGGGCATTATCAGATCGAAGCCGCAAACGATATTCCGCACGGGCGGTAAGCATGCGATAGGGCTCGGTAACGCCCTGTAAGGTCAAATCGTCAATCATAACGGCGATGTAGCTGTTCGAGCGATTGATCGCCGGCATCGGCTTATCTAGAAATTTAGACGCAGCGCCCATGCCAGCCACCAGGCCTTGCGCAGCGGCCTCCTCATAACCGGTCGTACCGTTAATCTGCCCAGCACAGTACAATCCTTCAAAACCCCGCACCGCAAGGTTGGAATCTAGACAACGCGGATCGATGTAATCATATTCTACTGCATAGCCGGGAACAACGATATTGCATTGCTCGAGCCCGATCATGGACCGCACCATTGCCGACTGAATGTCAGTCGGCAGCGAAGTTGAAATGCCGTTTGGATATATCAAATGCGTGTCCAACCCCTCCGGTTCAAGGAACACTTGATGTCCCTCGCGGTCGCCGAATCGGAATATCTTGTCTTCAATCGATGGACAATAACGCGGCCCCCTGCCCTCAATGTCGCCACCAAAGAGCGGCGACCGATGCAGGCCGGAACGGATTATGTCATGGGTCGCATTGTTGGTACGCGACATGGCGCAGAATAATTGCGGCACAGAACGACGGTCGCGCATTGATGACATGGTCCAGCCATCGTCGTCAGAGGCTTGGATTTCCAACTTCGACCAGTCAATAGTACGACCGTCGATCCGCGGAGGTGTCCCCGTTTTTAAACGGGCGATAGGAAGCCCCGCACTCCGCAATTGCTGTGACAACAACATTGCCGATGCTTCTCCAACGCGTCCGCCATCAAGCCGTTCTTCGCCGCGAAATAATTTTCCTCCCAGGAATGTCCCGGTGGCAAGAACAACTGCCGCTGATGTCAGGATAGTGTCATCACCAAGTACCAAACCAGCGACACGCGTTGGAGCGTTTGGTAAAAAATGCAACGCGGCCGCTTCTGCTTGAACGATTGTCAGTTTCTCAAAATGCGAGAGTTGTTGCTGAATCGACGTCTTGAATAGCTTTCGATCTGCTTGAACGCGTGGTCCCTGCACTGCTGCGCCCTTGGACGCGTTCAACATGCGATAATGAACCGCAGCGTCATCCGCAGCGCGGGCGATCAGGCCATCAAAGGCATCGACCTCGCGGACTAGATGCCCTTTACCGAGACCACCGATCGCTGGATTGCAGGACATGGCGCCAATCATGTCCTTGTCGAAACTCACCAAAGCAACGCGCGCACCCATGCGGGCTGCAACCGCAGCTGCCTCCGTGCCAGCGTGCCCGCCACCCACAACAATGATGTCGAAATTGGTCTTCATGCGTTGCGCATAGACGAACAATCAGTTTTGGTCAAAACAGACTGACGACCTGTTTCACGTGAAACACTATTTGCCGACGCAAAACTTTCCGAAGATATTATCTAGCAGGTCTTCAGTATGTGCCCGACCCGTGAGTGCGTCGAGAGCACGCCGCGCCTGTCGAAGATTTTCCCCGATAATCAACCAGTCGTCAGAGTCGCTGCACCCAATAAGCGCAGTTGCGACATCGCCTAAAAGTTTGCGCTGCCGCGCATTGATTGCAAATTGATCTGGCGGTGGCAGGAGTATCTTCGCCCTGTCAGCCACTATATGCAGAAGTTCGGACATACCTAACCCGGTCATAGCCGACACTGCTTGGGAGCCTGCAGACTTTTTAGCAACTTCTGCACTGTCACTTTTAGCCGCTACCTCAATTAGATTTGGGTGGGCCGGACCGGTGGCTTCAGGACCAAGCCATAACAGGATATCCGCCTGCTGCATCGCGGAATGGCTCCTGTCGATACCAATGCGCTCAATGGTGTCTTCGCTATCGTCACGAAGTCCCGCCGTGTCGGTGAACACCAGCGCTATGCCCTCAACACTGACCGGAACTTCAATCGTGTCTGACATTGCAGGGACTACACGCGACATGATTGAA
>JANPKN010000100.1:0-3094 GCA_031426075.1 Sphingomonadaceae bacterium | reverse complement strand
GCCATAATTTTAAGCAGTTCTATTGAGACATGGTTACAAAGCGGACACGCAAAACTGATCGTGCCAATGTAATCCATAATTGGGTAGTCGCGCGCGATTTGCTTGGGACACGTGAATGACATTGGCGCATGAAAAATTTACGGTCCAGACTAATTTCAAGGATTACATTGGCACGATCAGTTTTGCGTGTCCGCTTTGTAACCATGTCTCAATAGAACTGCTTAAAATTATGGCCGACCAACTGCTGGCCTTGGACAATTCGGCTGTGCTCGGCCCCTATGCGCAGGCAACAAGACGCAAGTCGATCCAACATTCCTGGCGGATTTGGTCGGCGACAGTTTCATCTTGGCACTTAACGGATTTAGTCCCGCGCCCGTTGTCGATGGGAAGTCAATTTCCTGTTCCTTCTCATCAATATGAGTAGAGACATGCCAGGATTATGGATTTGCCGAAGGAGGACGAATATTTATGACGTACGAAACAATATCCGTTGATGTATCTGATAAGATCGCAACCATCACGCTAAACCGTCCGGAACGAATGAATGCGTGCTCATTAAATATGGCGGGTGAAATTAATGACGTCCTTGCAAGCGGTCTTGGCGATGCGCGATGCCTTGTCGTTACAGGTACGGGACGCGGCTTTTGTTCAGGCGCGGATTTGTCCGCTCGCGGCGAGCGTTCAATTTCGGGCGGCGAGGGAAGCTATATCGCGCTAACCCGTCATTATAATCCTCTGATGATGAGCCTTGCGCGTTTGAACATGCCAATTGTTACCGCAATTAATGGCGCAGCGGCCGGCGTGGGCTGTTCGATCGGTTTATGTGGTGATTTCGTGATCGCGGGCAAATCAGGCTATTTCTTACAAGCCTTTGTCAACATTGGGCTTGTGCCCGATGGCGGGGCTTCGTGGATGCTACCTCGGATGGTCGGCAAGGCCCGTGCCACCGAAATGATGATGCTTGGGGAAAAGATCAGCGGAGAAAAAGCTGCCGAGTGGGGCATGATATACAAATGCGTCGAGGACGAACTGCTTCAATCTGAAGCACGTGCGCTAGCCACTCGTCTCGCTAATGGACCGACGGTTGCTTACGCCGTGATGCGAAATAATATATTGATTGCTATGGAAAATTCATACGCTGAACAATTGCTGGCCGAGGCAGAGGGGCAACGTATTGCAGGTAACACAGCCGATGCAAAGGAAGGTGCTCTCGCCTTCGTGGAAAAACGCAAAGCAGGTTTTCAGGGTCAATAACTCCTAAGGATTCTAATCAGAAGGCGTTGGTCACGCGAACAACGCCTTTTGAGGTTGGACTTGTCTTTGATCTAGGCGACAGTCGGTGTCGCCTGACTGCGTTCGTTCATTGTTCTAGAGTGGCTTTCGATGCGGCTGCCCTGTGGTCAGTAATTATCCAATTCCCCAGAATACTCAAAACGCATTTCCGCTAGAGATCAGTTATACTACAACGGAATGGAATCGATATTGACGGTTTTGGAAAGGGATTTTAGCGCAATTCTGGATTGCGCCGGACGCCCCCGGAAGGGCTATTGGCGGACAGGGTGGGATTCGAACCCACGGTGAGCTTCCACCCACGACGGTTTTCAAGACCGTTGCCTTAAACCACTCGGCCACCTGTCCGCTTACGATGCGTCCCCTAGCCAGTGCGCTTTGTGATGGCAAGCGTAGATGATGTGTCCGCTGGCCCATGCACACGATGAAATGGTCGTTCACCGGGACCAAAGCAATTCACAGCCTTTGTTGTCTGTGGCAGAAGGAGCAGGCTGAACATTTAGGGGGTCCTGTGCGCGTTTACTGTAAGATTTTGACGACAATGGCAATTTGCGCGGGTGCTTCGGTGCTTGGGACTACGTGCATGGCGCAGGATATCGGAACCGGCGCTGTGCAAGGGGTGGATGCGCAAGAGGCTGGTTTTCGGACCTATTTGGCGCAGGTGAGACAACGGGCCTTGCGTGAAGGCGTGACGGCAGCGACGCTTGACCGCGTGTTGCCATCCATCACATATAATGATCGCGTTGTCCGGCTTGACAGACAGCAGCCCGAAGGGGCCTCCGACGCACCGATTCCGAACTTCGCACCCTATAAAGCGCGCCATGTCGATGCCTCGCGGATCAGCCGTGGTCGCGCAAAATATGCCGAGCTTCGCCCTTTGCTAAAGCGGATAGAGGATGAGACTGGCGTCCCAGAAGAGATCATGATCGCAATTTATGGGCATGAGACCAATTATGGCTCCGTCACTGGCAACTTCAACGCACCCGAAGCTTTGGCTTCGCTGGCGTATGAAGGTCGCCGCCGTGCGCTGTTTGAGGGCGAGCTTGTCGCTGTGCTCAAGATGATCGATAAGGGTGTGCCGCAATATGCGATCACCGGAAGCTGGGCAGGGGCGTTGGGAAAACCGCAATTTCTGCCGTCGGTTTACCTGCGTCTCGCCCGGGATGGCGATGGTGACGGCTATGCCGATATTTGGCGCAGCGAAGTTGATGCCATGACCTCTATCGCCAATTATTTCGTTAATGCTGGCTGGCGTCGTGGTGAGGAATGGGGATTTGCGGTCAATGTGCCGGCGTCGTTGAACCGTGCCGCGATGGAATCGCGCATGTCGTCGCCGCGATGCCCGCGCGTCTTTGCGCGGCACAGCCAATGGAAGACCATAGCAGAATGGCGGCAACTTGGTGTTTCGCCGCAGCGCGGGTTCTGGCCGAACGATAGCATGATGGCGACGTTGATTGAGCCAGACGGCGTGGGCAACACAGGCTATCTTCTCGGCGGAAATTACCGCGTTATATTGGATTATAATTGTTCCAACTTTTACGCGCTGTCGGTCGGGTTGTTGGCGGACGAGTTGCGTAACTAGGTTTTGGGTTTACGCTCGCTGATCGCTATACGCAGCGGATAAATTCGCCTATCGGATTGTTAGCGCAAGCGGCTATGCCATTTGCGATATTCGATTACGGAACAGAAGAATTTATGCCTGATACTGTGGACGACTTAACGAGGAAGCCAATATGGGTGCGCCTGTGACCCCGCGTGGCCGGTTTATATCCATCGAGGGCGGTGAGGGCGTTGGCAAATCGAC
>JANPKN010000099.1:0-12304 GCA_031426075.1 Sphingomonadaceae bacterium | reverse complement strand
CAGCCTCAACGATGCGCGGGAAGTTTGCAGCCTCACGAATGAGGCCGATCTCCGCATCGCCCAGCATCGCGACATGCGACCCATCGGGGCCAAGGCCTTCGAGTTCAGCCTTGCGCATGGTCGATGCAATCCGCGCATGGGCATATTGCACATAGAATACAGGATTGTCCTTTGATGCCTCAACCACCTTGGCAAAGTCGAAATCCATCTGCGCGTCGGATTTGCGCGTCAGCATCGTAAAGCGGACGACGTCCTTGCCGACCTCTTCAATCACCTCGGCGAGCGTCACAAAACTGCCCGACCGCTTGGACATTTTCACTGGCTCACCGCCGCGCAGCAGGCGCACCATTTGCACCAGCTTGACATCGAAATCGACCTTGCCATCAGTCAGCGCGTTAACGGCGGCCTTGATGCGCTTGACCGTACCCGCATGATCCGCGCCCCAGATGTCGATCATCGCATCGACGCCTTGGCTTTTCTGGAAATGATACGCGAGGTCAGCGCCGAAATAGGTCCAACTGCCGTTCGATTTCTTGATCGGCCGGTCCTGGTCATCGCCAAATTGCGTTGAGCGGAACAGGGGAAGCGTGACTGGCTCCCAATCTTCGATTTCCTTGCCCTTTGGTTTTTCAAGCTTGCCGTCATAGACAAGCCCGCGCGCGCGCAGTTCCTTCTCCGCGACGTCGGCCTTGCCGGCTTCATGCAGTTCAGCTTCGGACGAGAACAGGTCATGGTGGATGCCAAGCAAGGCCAGGTCTGCCTTGATCATCTCCATCATTTCGGCAACTGCCGACTTGCGGAACAAGGCGAGCCATTCGCTTTCAGGCGCGGTTACATATTTGTCACCGAAACGCTCGGCAAGCCGCTGGCCAACAGGAACGAGGTAATCGCCGGGGTACAGCCCTTCAGCAATCTCGATGGTTTCGCCCAATGCCTCGCGGTAACGCAGATGCGCCGACCGGGCCAGAACGTCGACCTGGCCACCGGCATCGTTGATATAATATTCGCGGATCACGCGATAACCGGCAAACTCAAGCAATTTGGCCAGCGCATCACCGACCACAGCACCGCGGCAATGGCCCATATGCATGGGGCCAGTGGGGTTGGCGGAAACATATTCGATGTTTACTGACTTGCCATCGCCCAGATGCGAGCGGCCATAATCGTCACCCGACGCGGCAATCGCGCGCAACTCATCAAGCCATGCCGAAGCATCCAGCCGAAGGTTCAGGAAGCCCGGCCCAGCGATTTCAACGGCCGTGACTCCAGCTACCTTGGCCAGTTCAGCCGACAAGGCCTCAGCCAATGCGCGCGGGTTGGTTCCGGCAGGTTTGGCCAGCACCATCGCGGCGTTGGTGGAGATGTCGCCATGCGTTACATCGCGCGGCGGCTCGACCGTGACATTGCTGCGATCAATATTCGCAGGCAAGGTTCCGAGCGCAACAAGCGCGTCCAGCGCATGATCGACATGCGCTGCATATTGTTCAAAAAGGGTCATGACTGTGCCTTGAAATTAACGCGGATCAACGCGTGACATTGTAACGCAGCTGATCTTCGGTCAGCTGAAAGCCGATGAGCATTTCAAAGCTTGATCGGACCACCGCTGCGCGCACTTCAGGATCGGCCATTGGATCAAGCGCCGCATCAGGGTCACCGGGCTTGCGCTTCTTGGTGATCTTCTGCACGATTTCGGCGGGCAGACTTGCCGCGTTCTTGTCGATATAGCTGGCTACCTGCGCCTGCGCCGATGCGCGCTGCTGGCCATCGGCGAACTGCAATGTCACCTGACCGATACGCTTTGCAACCACGGCGCTGCCGCCCTGCACCACGGTATTGAAATACGGAATGGTGACTGTGCGGCTGCCGCGCGCATCGCTGCGCCGCGCCTGCACATCAAATGTAGCCTGTGAAAAGATTTTCTCGCCGCTTTCGTTGCACGTCGGGCGAATGTTGGTGATCGCTGCGACCACGTCGATGGCGTTTGCGTCCTGGCTGTTCGTTGGGTTGAAAATGGTTACGTCGCCCGTGCCATCAGGCACTGCAACCATCGGGCAGCCGGAACGCGTGACGTTTACGCCAACGCCGGCGCCGATATCCAGTTCGCCGTCGCGTGAGCAACCGGCCAAAGTAGCTGCGGCAATACCGATGGTCAGGGCTTTGGCGGCGAAATTCATAAAGGGTAATCCTCGATTTCTTAGGCTTGGGTCGCGGGTGCGAAACGTGCATTGGTCCTTATCCGCCCATCGCCGCCCGCGCAACAGGGGAAAGGTCTTGGCGTATGCAGCGACTTTATCTAAAGGACATTGCGCATGACTGAACAATCACTCCCAAAGAAATCGCTTCGGCTACTTCTTGCCGCACCACGTGGTTTTTGCGCTGGCGTTGACCGCGCAATCAAGATTGTCGAGCTCGCGCTCGAACAGCATGGTGCGCCGGTCTATGTTCGCCATGAAATCGTCCATAACCGCTATGTGGTCGACAGCCTGAAGGCAAAGGGCGCGATTTTTGTCGAAGAACTCGATGAAGTGCCCGATGGCGGCCACGTCGTTTTTTCCGCGCATGGTGTGCCAAAATCAGTTCCAGCCAATGCGCAGCAACGCGGTCTTGCCTATTTCGATGCGACATGCCCGCTGGTTTCAAAGGTCCACAAGCAAGCCGAACGTCAGGTTGAGGCGGGCCGTCACATCATTTTCGTTGGACATGCAGGGCATCCGGAAGTCATCGGGACCTTTGGCCAAGTACCGGTTGGCGCGATGTCTCTGGTCGAAACCGCCGAGGATGCCCGGTTGATTGAACCAGCCGACGCCAATAATCTGGCGTTTCTGACGCAAACCACATTGTCGGTCGACGACACGTCGGAAATCGTCGCGATTCTTGAACAACGCTTCCCCAATATTGTCGGACCAAAGGGCGAGGATATTTGTTACGCCACGTCCAACCGGCAGGAATCGGTAAAGGCGATCGCGCATGAGTGCGATCTTGTCCTCGTTATTGGCGCGCCCAACAGCTCGAACTCCCTTCGTCTGGTTGAGGTTGCCGCGCGGTCGGGCGCAAAGGCCTATCTGGTGCAGCGCGCTGAAGAGATTAGCCTCAACTGGTTTGATGACGTCAAAACGCTTGGCCTGACGGCGGGTGCATCGGCCCCTGAAGTTTTGGTGCGCGAGATTATTGATGCGCTTGCACTGCATTTCGACCTTGATGAACAACAGGTCACGACCGCCGAAGAGACTGTCACCTTCAAACTGCCACGCGAACTGGCTGGCGCGGCAGGCTGATTTGGCAGTTTACACGCAGTTGGGGCCAGAGCAGGTTGGCGCATTGTTGGCGCATTATGATGTGGGCGAACTGGTTGCGCTAAAGGGCATTGCCGAGGGTGTCGAAAACAGCAATTTCTTCGTGCAGACGACTCAAAGTCGCTTCATCCTGACGCTGTATGAAAGCCGCGTAAATCCCGAAGATCTGCCGTTTTTCTATGCGTTGCTGAAACATTTGCATGACGCAGGGTGCAAGGTGCCGCAATTCATAACAGACCGTCAGGGCCAATGGCTTCAAACCGTGGCTGGCCGCCCCGCGTGCCTGATCGAGTTTCTGGATGGCGTGTCGGTGACTGAACCCACCGCGACTCAAGCGCATTCGACGGGCGCTGCGTTGGGGCAGATGCATAAGGCGCTGGCCGATTTCACATTGTCGCGGCCCAACAGCCTCGGCGTTTCGGCATGGCGTCCGTTGGCGATGCGCTGCACAGAGCAAGGGTTGGACTCAATTGCGGCTGGCCTGTCGGCGCGGGTCTTTGCAGAGTGCGATTATCTGGAGGCGCATTGGCCAGCCGATTTGCCCGTCGCGGCAATCCATGCCGATTTGTTTCCGGACAATATCCTGATGCTTGGCGACCATGTCAGTGGCCTGATCGACTTTTACTTCGCCTGCACAGAAATCCGCGCTTATGATCTGGCCGTGACGCACAGCGCGTGGTGCTTTTCAAATGACGGCGCGGAATTTGATGCAGAGGTCAGCGCAGGCTTGCTGTCGGGCTACACCAATTGTGTGCCACTGGACGCTGCAACACGCGCTGCCTTGCCGATATTGTTACGCGGTGCTTGTCTGCGTTTCCTTCTAACCCGTTGTTATGACTGGATTAATACGCCGACCAACGCGCTTGTGACGCGCAAGGACCCGTTGGCGTTTCTGCGCCGGCTTGATTTTTATAGCGACGCTGGACAGGTCGAAAACATGTTGGGACAATATTCGTGAAGCAGCTTGAGATTTTCACCGATGGCGCGTGCAAGGGCAATCCCGGCCCCGGCGGCTGGGGCGCTGTCATACGTTATGGCAAGCACGAGAAAGAAATTTCGGGCGGCGATCCCGACACCACCAACAACCGGATGGAGCTTTCCGCCGCGATTCAGGCGCTGAAAATCCTCATCGAGCCATGCCATGTCAAACTGCACACTGACAGCAAATATGTGCTGGATGGCATTACCAAGTGGATTCACGGCTGGCAGCGTAATGGATGGAAAAACGCATCGAAACAGCCTGTCCGCAATGCCGATTTATGGCATGACCTGATCGAGGCGGTTGCCCGCCACCAGGTTGAATGGATTTGGGTCAAAGGTCATAACGGCCACCCCGAAAATGAACGCGCCGACCGTTTGGCGAGCGATGCCGCAGAGGTTGCGGCGAAGCGTTAAACGAATCGCGCTGGCGTGTAGACGGCAGCATTGACTTTATTTGGCGCGCCGATGTGCTCATCCAGCAAGGACGCGGCAAGTTGCGCGGCGGCAGGCGCGGTCTGGATGCCAAAGCCACCCTGCCCAGCGAACCAGAAAAACGCGTCGTTTGCACTATCGCGGCCAATAACGGGAAGTCTGTCTGGCGCAAAACTGCGCAAACCCGCCCATTTATGCTCTACGCGCTTCACGTCCCAGTCGACCACCTGTTGCAGGCGATCAATGGCGATGGCTACGTCCATTTCCTCAGGCGCGGCGTCGCAAGCAGGTGTCGCGGTTTCGTCATGCGGGCTAAGCCACAGGCGACCACCCGTGTCTGGTTTGAAATAGAAGCTGCCGTCAAGGCCAATGACCAACGGCAAGTCGGCCGGGACTTCAGGTGACACGACCAACTGCGCAATTGTGCGGCGATACGGTTGAATGCCCAAGCGAGGAACTTGCGCGATATCCGCGACCTCATCGGCCCACGCGCCCGCCGCGTTGACGATGATATCGGCGGAACAGTTGAAGCTACCCGCGCTGACCTGCCACACGCCGTCTTGCCAGACCGCGCTGTGGAGGCGGCTATTGCAATGCAGTTGCGTGCCTTGCCTCTTGGCTTGGCGCAAATAGGCGGCGTGAAGTGCAGCGACATCAATGTCGCAGCATGCTGGTTCCCATAGCCCGTGCGTCCAATCGCTCCGCAGCCCAGGGACAAGCGCTTCCACGGCAGCGCGGTCGCTGACTTCAATATGCACGCCACTTGCCGCGAATTCCGCAAGCATATTGTCGGCCAAAGGCGTCTGCCCTGCCGTCCCGATGTGCAAAGCGCCGCGTGGGTGCATCAATGGACCATCGTGGAAGTCTGGAGGTGGCGACGCGAGAAACGGCCCTGATGCCGTCGTCAGCGGCTGCACCCCAGGCCCGCCATAGCATTCGTCCCAGAATGCAGCTGACCTGCCCGTCGAATGATAACCGGGATGCGCCTCAGCCTCAATCAACACTACCGAATGCCGCGCGGACAGCAGCGCCGCAAGGCTTGCGCCAGCAATGCCAGCGCCAATGATGGCAAAGTCAAAGTCGCTCATGGTCGCGGCGCGTGCGCATCCAGAAAACTGTTAATGCGCGCAAGGCACTGGTCACGGACAGGGTCCGCCTCCCGCAGCAATTCATGCGCGGCTTCTTTACCGAAGATCAGCGTTTCGGCATGCGGTAGGCGTTTGCTGTCGATTATGACGCGCGGTGTACTCACCAATTGGTCGCCAGTCGTCGCAAGTAGCAGGACAGGTGTCCTCACCGTCTCCAACAGACCCGGCGCATCGAGCATCCGGATAGAGGTAATCGCGCGTTCGACCCAATGCCAACTTGGCGGGCCCAATTTGACGTTGGGGCGCAATTCCCACCACGCAATTTCGTCCTCATATCGACCATCATCATGTGTCAGCATTTTGCCGCGCATGCTCATGGGCGACAGCGGTTTCTCGCTGACCTTCCACGCGGCATCTTCGCCCTTGCCCAATTTGACCATCAATTTGGCAAAGGCGTGGTTCAGGCCAAGTGGCAGTCCGCCCGTTTGAATGCCCAACATCGGCGCGCTCATTACAACAGCATCAGGGTCAATCGCCTTTTCAACCAAGGCACGCATGGCAAGATGGCCGCCCATGCTGTGCGCCATCACAACGTGCGGGCCGGGATTTTCATGCTTCCACTTGCTCCAGAACATCCGCAGATCAGCGATCCATGTCGCGAAATCATCGATGTGCCCTACTTCACGGTCAGCCAGCAGCCGCCCGGATTCACCCTGCCCGCGCCAGTCGATCGCGGTGACCCGCCAGCCGGCATCAGCATAATAGGCCAATGTCTCAAGATATTTTTCATAATGGTCACCGCGGCCCGGCAAAAATAATAATGACCCGCGCGCGGGGTTAGCACCTTGCCAATCAATGCGGCGAATGGCCCAGCCGTCGGCGGCTTGCCACATGCTCTCCACCGCTTCGGCAGGGATAATGCGTCGGTTCATCGGTGTATTTGGTGCGTGCATGGTTACCTTTTGGCAATCTTCCGTGGTTAATATCAACAGATGACCAGTGAAACTCTCGCTTACTTTACCCTTGGCGGCTTGGCAATTGCGCTGTTGGTGTCGATCTATACCGACATCAGATACCGCCTTATTTACAACAAGGTAACGCTGGCCATCGCACTTGCGGCGCCACTGTTCTGGTACGCGACGGGCGGGTTTACCTTGCCTGAGATCGGCATTCATCTTTTGACCGCAGCGCTTACCTTCGGCTTCTTCACGATCGCGTTCCATTTTGGCGCGATGGGCGGCGGAGATGTGAAGCTTTTTGCGGCCTTGGCGCTCTGGTTTCACTGGATTGAGGCCATCAGACTAATTTTATATGCATCCATTATCGGGGCATTAGTAACCATAATTTTCCTAGGTATTCACAAGTTAAAACAACAAGATGGCCGTGCGCGCATTCCCTACGGAGTCGCCATATCCCTGTCTGGCCTGTGGATAGCCGGTGAACGGATTTTTAACCATTTTACATGAAATAGCAGTGTTCAATCAGGGCACCACTCAGGGGACAGTTTGTCATGGATAGGAAAAAAGTCGTATTGCTGGTGGCTGCGTTATTTATCGCAGCAATCACCGCCTTTATGGCGCGCAGCATGTTCACCGGCGCTGCGGCACCGCAAGCTGCGGCAGCTCCGGCACCAGTGCCGACCGGGCCAAAGGTTCTGGTCGCAACGCGGGCGTTGCCACCCGGCACGCTAATCACCGCCGACAGCGTTCGCTATCAACCATGGCCAAAAGAACTTATCCAGGAAGCCTATTTCAACGAAGGTGACGAAGGCGCGTCGATTGACAGCCTTGTTGGCACAGTCGTCCGCAATGCGGTCACCGCTGGCCAGCCACTGACTCAAGGTTCACTGGTGAAGCCAGGTGATCGTGGTTTCCTTGCTGCGGCACTTGGCCCTGGCATGCGCGCCGTGACGGTGCCCGTGTCTGCACTTACGGGTGTTGCCGGATTTGTTTTCCCAGGTGACCGTGTCGACCTTGTTCTGACGCAGAATGTCAACGCCAGCAGCGGCCCACCGCTGAAGGTGTCGGAAACCATTGTGCGCAATCTGCGCGTGCTGGCAACCGACCAACGCGCAACACCAACTTTGGATGACAAGGGCAATACAGTTGTAACCGAATATAAACTCGTCACCATCGAAGCAACGCCACGTATCGCGGAAAAGATCACTGTTGCCCAATCCATCGGGACCATCAGCCTTTCCCTGCGCGCATTGACCGACAACGCTGCTGAGCTTGAACTGGCCATGGCGTCTGGCGAAGTAAATATTCCAGAAGGCGCAACCGCCGAGGAAGAGCAAGCCATCATGCGTCAAGTGACCCAGCGTCCATCCGCTGGTCGCAGCAGCTATGCCACTGGCGGCGACGTCTCGCGTTTCCAACGCAGCAGCGTGCCGGCTCAGATGCCCATCGCTGTCGCCGCAGAAGCAGCGCGCACGCAAAAGCAAGTCGAGAAAATCATGAAGGGTCCAGTGGTCCGAGTGTCGCGTGGCGGCACCATGACCGAAGTCGACATCAGCCGGAGATAATAACATGGCACGTTTTAACACAATAAAGTCGGGCTTTGCCGCGGTCGCCATTACCGCCGCCCTGTGTACTTCGGCTCTGGTGGCCCTGCCTTCAACGGCTGCTGCGCAATCCGCAAAAGACGGCAGACTGCTGATATTGTCCATCGGACGTGGTCAGCAAGTCAATCTGGCATCGAACGTCACTGATGTGGTGGTTGCCGATCCGACCATCGCCGATGTCGAAGTCAAGTCGGGTCGCCAGATCTACATTCTAGGCAAAGGCCCCGGTGAGACCACCGTCTACGCTACGGATGCCGCAGGGCGCACAGTCTATCAGGCAACCGTTCGGGTTGGCAGCAACATGGACTCGGTCGCCCAAATGCTCTCGATTGCCATGCCGGACTCGCAGATTGTCGTGACAACGATGAACGGCGTCGTACTGCTCACGGGCACCGTTGATCAACCCGAAGAAGCGGTTGAGGCCGAAAATCTGGTCAAGACCTTCACCGGTGGAACAACGCAAGTCGTGAGCCGCCTGAAAAACGCAACGCCGCTGCAGATCAATTTGCAGGTGCGAATTGCTGAAGTCAGCCGCTCGCTTTCGAAAGAAATCAGCGGAAATTTGCAATCGTTTAAAAGCGGGTTGGACAATAATGGTCGGCCTTATGCCTTTGGCGTTGCCCAAGGCCGCGACTTCATATCGGACACTAACCAGCTGATCTATCCGCAGGGTACGAGTACGGTTGCTGCGCTGGGCCGTTTGTTCGGAATCGACATCGGTGCTGCATTTGACATGTCCGAAAAGGCAGGCCTTGTATCAACGCTCGCCAATCCAAACCTGACAACGGTATCGGGTGAAACCGCCGAATTTCTGGCCGGTGGTCAGTTTCCGGTCGTCACTTCGTCTGACAACGGCACCAGCGTTGAATACAAGAACTATGGTGTCAACCTGACATACACACCCGTTGTGTTGTCGGATGGCCGCATTTCCCTGCGCGTACGTTCGGAAGTGTCGGATATTTCTTCACAAGGTGCAATTCGCATCAACGGCATCGAAGTTCCTGCCACCACAAACCGCATGGCAGAAACCACAGTCGAGCTTGGTTCCGGCCAGAGCATGATGATTGCGGGATTGCTGAGCAATCAAATGGGTAGCTCGGTAACTAAACTGCCAGGTGCTGGCGACATTCCCGTGCTTGGTGCTTTGTTCAAGTCCAATGGCTGGCGCCGCAACGAGACCGAGTTGATGATTGTCATCACCCCGTATCTCGTCAAGCCTGTATCGGAAAGCCAGTTGGTCCTGCCGACCGACGGCCTCCACAGCACCAATGACCTTGAACGTGTTCTGTTAGGTAAGGTGACGGTCAACAAGGGCGAAAATGCCCGTCCAATGCCAAGCATCTCACCAACGGTTTCCAACGGCCCCGAACTTGGCTCGGTCAGCCAAGCAGCACCAAAATTGACGCCCGCAACACAGTTACAGGCATCCGCGTCCGCACCAAGCGGCCCCGGGTTCAGCTTTGACAATTGACCGCAAGATCCAGGAGACGACAGATGAAAAGAGCATTATTCCTGATCGCTGCAAGCCTGAGTTTGGCGGGCTGCGGAACATTGCCGACCAACACGTCAATGTATTCGGTACACCAGCCGGTTGTTGAGCGCACAAACTTCGCCATCGACCTTGCGTCTGACGGCAGTGGCATTGCCTCTGCCGACCAGGTCCGCCTGAACGAATGGTTTGACGCGCTTGGGCTTGGCTATGGCGACCGCATTTCGATCGATAATGGCAACGGCTACGCGAGCAGCGATGCAGCGCGCGATGTAGCGGCAGCGGCGGCGAAACGCGGCATGTTGATGACCGATACCGCGCCGACAACACCTGGGGCGATTGCGCCTGGTAATATTCGCGTGGTCGTTACCCGATCGCAGGCATCGGTTCCTTCCTGTCCGGATTGGAGCACAACGCACGAGAACAACTATAATGCCGGCAACCACAGCAATCATGGCTGTGCCTCTAATACCAACCTCGCCGCGATGGTCGCCGATCCTGAAGATTTGGTCCGTGGCCGCGAAAGTGGCCGTCTTGATCGCAACAGCGGAAAAGCGGCTGTAAACGCCTACAAAACTAAGACCGGAGGCAATTGATGAACGCTCCTTGGAAATCCGGTGTAGCCGGAACACGTGACCCAATTCACGCTTATGTATGCGACGACCTCACGCTCGAAGTCGTGCGCGGCGTATGTGAAGAAATGGGCTGGAGCCAAGACAAGGCCTATAAAGGCGGCTTGCGCAACGCAATCCAGTCGCTCTCGGTTTCAGCCAGTCCGCAAATCTTGCTGGTTGATCTGTCGGAATCGGGCGATCCGATCAGTGACATCAACAGCCTTGCCGAAGTGTGTGAACCCGGCACCATAGTTATCGCGGTGGGTCAGGTGAACGATGTACGATTGTACCGCGACCTGTTGATGTCCGGTCTGCAAGATTATCTACTGAAGCCGCTGAGTCCCGATGCGCTGCGCGATTCCTTCGCCAATGCACAGGCCATGCTCAACGCGCCAAAGCATGAAGACAACAACGCAGATCGGCCACATATTTCAACCGCAGTCATCGGCACGCGCGGCGGTTCAGGCGCATCGACCATAGCCGCTTCGCTGGCCTGGACATTTTCGCAAGGTCAGGGCCACCAGACAGGGCTGCTTGATCTTGACGTCCATTTCGGCACAGCCGCTCTGGCGATGGATTTGGAACCAGGTCGCGGTCTGACCGATGCCATTGACAACCCAAGCCGGATTGACGGCCTGTTCATTGAACGCGCGATGATCAAAGCCAATGAGCGGCTATCGATATTGTCGGCCGAAGCGCCGATGAACAGCCCGGTGCTTACCGATGGATCGGCGTTTTTCCAGCTGCAGGAAGAATTCCGCGCAGCTTTTGAAAACACTGTCATCGACCTGCCGCGCAGCATGTTGATTGCCTATCCGCACCTGATGCATGACGTCAATATCGCCGTCGTGACGACCGAATTGACGCTCGCGTCGGCGCGGGACAGTATCCGCGTGCTCGCTTGGCTGAAACAAAATGCGCCGCATTGCAAAGTGTTTGTCGTTGCCAATAATGTGCAAAGCGCCATCGTCGAGATTACGCGCAAGGATTTTGAAAGCACAATCGAACGCAAGATTGACCTCATGCTTCCAGCCGATCCCAAAGCCGTGGCGCAAGCCGCGAAGCTTGGCCAGCCGATTGTCGAAGCCGTCCGTGGTAGCAAGCTGTCATCGGGTATCTTGGCACTCGCAGAACTGATTGCCGGAAGCGGTGCAGAAACTGCTGAAGCGGATGCTGCTGCACTCAAAGCCAAAGCGAAGAAGTCGGCCTTTGCCGGTTTCAAAACGATGTTGACCAAGAAGTAATATCGGCAGTCGCCCAAGGGCACAACTATAGAGCACATAAACATGCAGACATTGATCATCGGCGCCGGAGTAATCCTGATTTTCGTTCTGTTGGCTCTTGCCTTCATGGGACCGAATGTCGGCAAGGCAACCGTAAGACGTCTGGGTGCTGTCAAAATGCGCCACTCCGACAGCACCGATGCCCGTGTCGAACAGCAGATGCGCAAGGCTGTGGCCGCCCGTCGTCCGATGATTTTCTCGGACGGGCGGGAGATTGGCCGAGTTGACAAGCTGCGCTTGCGGCTTGCCCAGACAGGCAAAAAATGGACTTTGCAGCAATATATGTACGCATCGGGAGGGCTTGCGTTTCTGGTGATGTCCCTATTGTGGCTGAAGAGCGCACCTTTGTTGCTGGCGTTGTTCGCTGGCCTGCTGGTTGGCGCTGGCTTGCCGCATATGGTGATCAACTTCTTCATTGCCCGGCGGATCAAGAAATTTACCTCAAATTTCCCCGATGCCATCGAATTGCTGGTGCGCGGTTTGAAATCCGGCCTCCCTGTCGGCGAAACGCTTGGCGTAGTTGCACGCGAAGTGCCCGGCCCCGTTGGCGAAGAATTCAAA
>JANPKN010000098.1:0-17317 GCA_031426075.1 Sphingomonadaceae bacterium | reverse complement strand
TGAAAACACAGCCGCAGGTTGCAACGCGCTTGGGTATGAAAGAAGGCGGCGACCTCTGGAATGACATTGGTGATAAGGCCGCTGCTGATATGGTCAAATGGCGGCAAGCCAGCGTGGCGCGTATGAAAGCCACTTTCAATCGCGCGGACCTGTCACCCGAAGCACGCGTCAACTACGATATTTGGGAACTTGAAGCGGAACGCGCCGTCATCGGTCAAGAAAACCGCATGTACCGCCCGCCCTTTTACTCGCGGCTGTATTCCGCGCATAGCCAGTTGGCCGATTTCCTCGTCAACACGCACGGGGTCGCGGACGTCACCGACCTGAAAAACTATATATCGCGCGTGCGCGGTATTCCAGCGGTACTTGATGTCGCAATTGAACGGACCAAAGCCAGCGAGCGCGCAGGCATTCGTGCGCCGAAATTCCAGGTTGAAACCGTCATTGCGGGGAGCCAAAGGCTGATCAGCGGTGCGCCTTTTGGCGAAGGGCCGGATTCAGCCTTGTGGGCCGACGTGCAAGCCAAGACTGAAGCTCTAGTCGCATCAGGCAAGTTACCGCGCGCCGAAGCCGACGCGATGCTTGCCGAAGCGCGCACTGCAATATTAGAACTTCAACCTGCTTATGGCCGGGTCATAGCCTGGGCAAATGCCAGCCTGCCGCAAGCACCCAGCGGCAGCGTTGGCGCGATTTCGCTTCCGGGCGGCGCGGCCTATTATGCCAATGAGCTGAAGCTCAACACGACCACGGATTACAGCGCAGACGATATTCACAAGATCGGCCTTCAAGAAGTGGCGCGGATTGAAGCCGAGCAGGACGCGCTGGCGCAAAAGGCGGGTTTCAAGGACCGAAGCGCCTTTTACGCGGAGCGGGCAAAGCTGTTTCCGCCTAAGCCTTATGATGACGCAGCACGCGCCGAGTATCTCAACACGGCCAATGCCTTTGTCGCCAAGACACGGACATTACTCCCGCCATATTTCGGCATGTTGCCTGCCTATCGTATCGAAGTTGTGCGTGAACCTGCGTTCAGTGAGGTTGCTGGCGGGGCAGCACATGCTTCTGCGCCAAGCCCAGACGGGACGCGCCCCGCACGGACCTATGTCCATTTGGTTGGCAATACCCCCGACCCGGCTGCGCTGTATACTTTGATGTGCCATGAAGCCGTTCCTGGCCATAACATGCAAGGTGACATTCAAGTTCGGCAAAAGGGTGGACCTAAGTTCCGCTCGGTAACGGGTTATGTCGCCTTTGGCGAAGGCTGGGCGCTATATGCCGAGGCATTGTGCAAGGAAATGAATGCCTTTCCAGATATCGCGGCTGACTTCATGCGATTAGATGCCGAATTGTTCCGCGCGGCGCGCCTTGTAACCGACACCGGTATTCACGCGCTGGGTTGGACCGAGGATGCAGCGGTTACTTACATGAACACAACCGGCCGCCAGCCAATGCAAAGGTCACGTTCCGAAGTTCGCCGCTATATCACGCTACCCGGCCAAGCCACTGGCTATAAGATAGGCATGCTCAAGATTATGGCAGAGCGCAAAAAGGCAGAAGACGCCCTAGGTGCAAAATTCGACATCAAGGGCTTTCACGATCTCTTGATCGCATCGGGCTCGCAGCCATTGTCGATTTTGGAACGCCGCGTCGACGAATGGATCGCAATGCAGGCTAAGTAACCACGCTTACAATTTCTATAAAAAACGGGCGCCAAGTTAACTTGGCGCCCAGTTTCGGTAATATCAGATTAATTTATGCGAAGCGCACTCGCTGCGTTGTCGTTTCCCGGCGACGCAGGGAAAATCCGATTGCAGCAAAGCCCAAGAGCATCATTGCCCAGACGCCTGGCTCGGGTACTGCTGCAACTGCAACATTATCGAACTCAAATGCCGCTTGCGTCGATGAAAAACGCAATGCCTTAACATTGTTGATAGTCGAACCATCAAAGTTCAGCGTTACAAGTGCTGTTCCTGTGGTTGAACCAGTAAGACCTTGAATTACTGAACCGGTGTAGGTTGCAATCGCGGTGCCGGTGCCGTCAAGTACTTCAAATTTATTGTACGTGTCAGGTGTTCCCCAAAGGAAGCTGAGCGAGCCAATTTGAAGGAACGAGGCCAGTGACAGCACTGCAGGCGTGCCGTTTTCTGCGACCCCACCAACCGCATAATAGTTACCTGTCGAGCTGGTTGGACGTTTTGCAACACCTGAGATGTCAGAATTGCGAACTGTGCCGCCAACAATTGGCTCAGGCAATTCAAAATCAAACGTGGGCGCTGGCCCAACATATACAGGTGGTGCAAGAGTTGCATTGATCGTCGTTGCCGCAGATGCCGATGCCGGCAGAGCCAGCATAAGCGCGCCGGAAAGTAACAGAAATTTTTTCATAAAAGCCCCATGATATCTAAAATGCAAATCTGCCACCCATCTTCGGCGTTCACATTTTTGCGAATCTATTAGCCTGACGATGATGACCCGTTAGCCACAATGGGGGGAAGCGTAAACGATTTGTTAATGTTTTCTGCGGCAAATCAAACATTAACTTATTCTGTGTCAAATGGGGACGCATTTATCCGTAGCATTAAATGCTCAAGTGAATGAACTGGGCGCAAAGGGATTGGCGAGGTAACACCCACGACCGGAGCGCCCACAAAGGCAACCCGGCGCCAAAGGCAGCGGTATGCCACCAAGGCGGGTCACTATCGGCGATGCGCGTTGCCGCTGCGACCAGACAGCTAATACCGGCAATCCGTCCGCTGACCAGCAAGAATAGCGCCGCCGCTGTGCCGATCAGCAGACCTCCGGCCAGTAATATCAGGAAAGGGAGCGGCTCCACGGTCTGGTCCTTACAACCTATTCAGCGGCAGCTTCAGGTAACGCGTGCCATTGCTATCCGGCTCGGGCAATTGCCCCGCACGGATGTTGATCTGGATCGACGGCAGAATCAGACGCGGCATTCCCAATGTTGCATCGCGTTTGGTGCGCATGTCGACAAAGCCGTCTTCGGTAATGCCTTCGTGGACATGCACATTGCCGGTGCGCTGTGCGCCGATTGTGGTCTCCCAGACAAATTCGTCGCGCTGCGGTGCTTTGTAATCATGACATAGAAATACCCGTGTCTCCGCCGGTAACTGCATCAACCGTCGGATCGACCGGAACAGTGTCCGCGCATCACCTCCCGGGAAGTCGGCGCGTGCGCTGCCATAGTCGGGCATAAACATCGTGTCGCCGACAAAGGCGGAATCGCCGATGATATAGGCCATGTCGGCGGGCGTGTGGCCGGGAACATTTAGCGCGACAGCGCGGATTGAGCCGATGGTAAAGCTGTCACCATCTTCAAAGAGATTATCGAATTGCGAACCATCGCAGGGAAAATCATCGCCTTCGTTAAAGATTTTGGCAAAGACCGATTGGACGGTTGTTATCTTCGAACCGATCGCGATTTTGCCGCCAAGCTTTTCTTTCAAATAGGGTGCTGCAGACAGATGATCCGCATGGGCGTGGGTTTCCAATATCCATTCAACCGTAAGGCCAGTTTCTTTCACATATTCGACGATTGTATCCGCCGAGCGAAATGAAGTGCGACCAGACGGCTGGTCAAAATCGCACACGCTGTCGATAATCGCGGCCTTGTGCGTCGCGGGATCATGGACGACATAGCTTGCGGTAAAGGTTGGTTCGTCAAAAAAGGCCTTTACGGTCAATCGGTGGGGGTTGTCCCGGACCTGTTCGATTGCCCGTTCGAGATAAAAGTCATCCTGCATGCCTTGCTCCAATATATGCTTTGCAGAACCTAAATGACGACCTGACGCCAAGCGATACGCAATAGTGCCTATTGGGCACATAAGGGGGACTACTTATGGCGTTCAGTCGGATTAGTCGCGAGATTGCAACCTGCATCGACACAGGAGCTCATCATGGTCGCCAGCGACGGCGCATTACCGCGCATAGTAATTCTCGGCGCCGGTCTCGGCGGGACCATCGCCGCATTTGAAATCAAAGATGCCGTCAAGCGGAGGGCGGACGTACACGTTATCTCCGATAGCGAGCGCTTCTCATTCACCCCGTCAAACCCCTGGGTGGCATTGGGCTGGCGAGAGCCAGCGGCGATTCAAGTCGCGTTGCGCCCGGTATTCGAAGGCAAGCATATTGGATTTATCTCAACTGGTGCCAAACGAGTATTGCCCGAACTGAATCGTATCGAACTCAACGACGGAAGCGTGGTGAATTACGACTATTTGGTCATTGCCACCGGACCTGATCTCGCTTTTGACGAAGTAACGGGCCTCGGCCCACATGGTGGTTTCAGCAGCTCGGTTTGCCAGACTGCGCATGCGGTTGAGGCGGCTAGAGCCTTTGATGCCTTTGCACTGGATGCCGGCCCCGTCGTCATAGGCGCGGTACAAGGCGCGTCCTGCTTCGGGCCGGCATATGAATTTGCGATGATGATCGACACCGAACTACGACGCCGAAAAATCCGCGACCGCGTGCCAATGACCTTTGTGACACCCGAACCCTATATCGGACATCTTGGCCTCGATGGCGTGGGCGACACCAAATCGATGATGGAAAGCGAAATGCGCAAACGTCATATCAAATGGATAACCAATGCGCGGACGACCTCCCTCGAACCCGGTATCATGCATATTGACGAGATCGCGGCCGACGGATCGGTCGCAGCAACGCAGGCATTGCCGTTCAAATTCTCGATGATGCTCCCAGCGTTTCGCGGTGTTCCCGCAATTTTTGGAATCGCCGGGCTGACCAACCCGCGTGGATTTGTGCTGGTCGATAAGCATCAACGTAGCCCAGCCTTTCCCAACATATTCGCGATCGGGGTGTGCGTCGCCATCCCACCAATCGGCCCAACGCCAGTGCCGGTTGGTGTACCCAAAACCGGTTTCATGATCGAAAGCATGGTAACGGCTGTCGCGCACAATCTGGCAGCGTTGATCGAGGCGCGCGCACCAACCAAAGAGGCAACGTGGAATGCACTGTGTCTTGCTGATTTTGGCGATGAAGGCGTGGCCTTTGTCGCCCAACCGCAGATCCCTCCACGCAATGTCAACTGGTCGGCACAAGGTAAATGGGTGCATCTCGCCAAGGTCGCGTTTGAGAAATATTTTTTGCGTAAAGTGCGAAATGGGGAAAGCGAGCCTTTTTATGAGCGCCTGGCATTGAAGGCGATTGGCCTGAGCAAACTCAAAAATTGAGCAAGGAGTAACAAGACATGCTGAAGAAGAATGTTGGCAATACCGACCGTGCAGTGCGTATCATTTTGGGCATTGGCTTGATTGCATTGGTATTTGTCGGACCACAAACGGTTTGGGGCTGGGTCGGCGTGATCCCGTTGCTGACAGCTTTTGTTGGCTCCTGCCCGCTTTACTCACTGCTCGGGGTCAATTCCTGCCCGACGAAGTGACCGAGACATGATCGACTGGCTCCTGCTTGCAACAGTAATGGCCGTTATCGCCATTCTGATTTACGGCGCTGGAATTCCAAGTCTTGGCCGGATGGTGCGCAATGCCTTTGTGATCCTGTCTATCGTGCTACGCCTGTTCACGCTCCATGGTATAAAGATATGGCTGTATTACTGGCGATGGGTCGGTACGATTAAAGGGGGCGACGGCATCTTGTTACTTGGCTGGTCCACGACGTATTTTGTGACGGTGGTCGACTGTCGGCGGCGATGAACCCCTCGGGATTATCCCAGCAGGACGCGGTCCACCGTCTTGCTGCCGACGGCCCCAATAGTTTACCGCAAGCGGGTACGCGCCCCATCTGGAAGATTATCGCCGAAGTGATACGCGAGCCTATGCTGGTGCTTTTGCTCGTCGGTGGCCTCGCCTATCTGTTGCTGGGTGATCTGGTAGAGGCGCTGATCCTGCTCGTCTTCGCATCCTTTTCTGTGGTGGTTACGATCATACAGGAAAGCCGGACCGAGCACGTGCTTGAAGCGTTGCGCGATCTGTCAGCGCCGCGTGCGTTGGTCATCCGTGATGGCGTGCAGATACGCGTACCGGGGTGCGAAGTCGTGCGCGGCGACATCATGGTTTTGGAACAGGGCGACCGGATTGCCGCCGATGCTGTGTTGCTGGAGGCCAATGATCTGCAAATCGATGAATCCCTGCTGACCGGCGAGTCACTGCCAGTCGGCAAGCGGGCGACTACAGGTGATGAAGACATCACCGCCTTGCGGCCTGGGGGCGAAGGGCAGCCTCTGGTCTATTCGGGATCTCTGGCGACGCGCGGCAACGGCATAGCCTGCGTAACGGCGACTGGTGTAGCAACGCAAATCGGACGGATTGGCAAATCGCTTGCGACGCTGGATACAGAAGCGCCGCGATTGCGATTGGAGACCGCGCGCATCGTCAGGCTGTGTGCAGCGGGTGGCTTGCTCGTCGCCCTACTGGTCCTGCTGCTTTATGGCATGAGGCACGGACAGTGGCTTGATGCCGTGCTTGCCGGAATATCGATCAGCATGGCCATGCTTCCTGAAGAATTCCCCCTGGTGCTGACTATCTTCATTGCGGTCGGGGCATGGCGGATCAGCAAGGCAAGGGTGCTGACACGGCGGGCTGCAGCTATAGAGACATTGGGATCGACAACCGTATTGTGCACCGACAAAACCGGCACACTGACGGAAAACCGCATGGCGGTGGCGCAGCTTTGGCTTCCCGCAGAAGGTTCAGTCGAAATCGACCTTCGCCAAGGCGTTCCGGATGCTTTTGCACGTCTTATCGAAACCGGAATATTTGCCAGCGCTGTTGTTCCCGTTGATCCGATGGAGGTTGCGATCCGTGACGCCGGAAGTGCGTCTGGCAAGCCAACGGCAGACACATGGACGTTTGTGCACAGTTACGGCTTGCGGCCCGATTTGCTCGCTATGTCCAACATCTGGAAAACAAACGAAAAAAGGATCTTCGTCGCCGCAAAGGGTGCGCCCGAGGCGATTGCAACATTGTGCCGGTTGAGCCCAAAACAATCCAAAGAGATGATGCGTGCAGCTGATGCCATGGCAGAACGGGGCATCCGCGTTCTTGGCGTCGCAGTCGCAGATACATCCAATCCCCGACCGGCGGAATCGCATCGCGATTATCATTTTTCGTTGCTCGGGCTTATTGGTCTTGCCGATCCGCTGCGGGCAAGCGTCCCGTCCGCCGTGGCGGAGTGCCGCGCGGCGGGTGTACGCGTCATGATGATCACTGGCGATTATGCAAAAACGGCGCGCTCGATTGCGTTACAGGCGGGTATCGCCGACGGCGAGATCCTCACAGGCACTGAACTTGAAGCCCTTAATGGCGCGCAACTGGCCGAACGGCTGCGTTCAGTGACTATCTGCGCGCGGATCATGCCCGAACAGAAGTTACGTATCGTCGAGGCGCTGAAAGCCGCAGGCGAGATTGTCGCGATGACTGGCGATGGCGTAAACGATGCGCCATCCCTGAAAGCCGCGCATATTGGCATCGCCATGGGCCAGCGAGGAACCGATGTCGCACGCGAAGCATCGGCGGTCGTCCTGCTTGATGATGATTTCGGCGCGATCGTCAAAGCGATTACGCTCGGCCGCCGTATCTATGACAATATCCGCAAGGCAATGGCGTTTATCTTTGCCGTGCATGTGCCAGTTGCCGGATTTGCCCTGATGCCGTTGCTCCTCGGTATGCCCGTCCTGTTTGGTCCGATCCATATCGCACTGCTCGAAATGGTAATCGACCCGGTATGCGCCTTTGTTTTCGAGGCTGAGGAGGAAGAACCCAACATCATGACGCGTCCACCGCGCGCACCGGGTGAGCGTTTATTCTCTTGGCGCATGATTGCATGGAGCATTTTTCAAGGTGGCACGACCTTCGCCATTCTGGCCGCAATTTACGCCTTTGCCCTGTGGCAGGACTATACAGAGAACCATGTCCGGGCACTTGTATTCTTCGCATTGGTCGCCGCTATCCTGTCGCTGATCTTCGTAAACCGGTCTTATGCTGCTTCTGTCATCCGGGCGCTGGGACGAAAGAACAAAGCGTTGCTCTATGTGCTATTGAGCCTCCTGGTCATATCACTCATCATATTGTTTGTGCCGATGGTCGCTACCTTACTGAAATTCAATGCGCTGGATGGACGAGATTTTCTCACGGCCTTCGCCGGAAGCACGGGTGTGCTGCTGTTTCTGCAGGCAATGAAACTGATCGTGTTCAGGCAGCCGCCCCGGACAACGATCGATCCGTAGCAATACCTATCGCGCAACCGGTCAACATCCGCCATCATCGTGACAATTGTCCGAGGATAGGAGATGAAGCATGCTGATTGCCCATGACTTGCTGATTATGGCGGTAGACGGTGCGCGGATGTCGCTGTTCCGGAACAAGGGGACCGTGCGGGAGCCACAGCTGGAACTGCTCGTTGAAGAAGAGCAAAAATCTCCGTCGACAGCTGAGCTTGGCGATGACAAGCCTGGGCGCAGTTTCCAGAGCATCGGCAACGCGCGCGGCGCCTATGAAACGACCGACCTGCATCAACAGGCCGAAGACGAATTCGCGCTCGAAATGGCCGAGCTGCTTGTTTTCCATATGCACGATGACGAAAGGCGAGCTGTCCTGATCGCGCCGCCGCATGCCCTGGGCCTGATGCGGAAACATTTGCCCAAAGACATCAGGGAAAGGTTAATTGCCGAGATCGACAAAGATTATGCCGGTCGCTCCACATCAGACGTCACTGAATTGCTGGAAAAGTATGGAGCATGAAATTTTGCCGTTGGCGTAGACAGCCAGATTATTTGCCGGGTTGAGGCAGCACTGTTTGAACGGCCGTTATGTCTTCGCAACTGTCTTCGGCAATGAAGGCGATGCGTAGAGCCTCTGACAGGCTTCGCACCCGAAGCTTTTCCATCATATTGGCGCGGTAAATTTCGACCGTACGCGGCGATATGCCAAGATCATAAGCGATGGTTTTGTTAGGATAGCCAGCAACAAGTCCGTTCAGCACATCCCGCTCACGCCCAGTCAGGCTAGCCAGCCGTATTTTTGCCTCTCCCGCTTTCATCTCCCGATCGTGCGCCCGGTCAAGACGCATATAAGCCTCTTCAATCGCGCGCAGCAGGGCCTCTTTTTCATAAGGCTTTTCGATGAAATTGACGGCGCCTGCACGTAGCGCCTTTACCGCTAAAGCAATATCGCCATGTCCGGTCAGGATGACCACAGGCATGTCAATGCCACGCGCGCCCATTTCCTGTTGCACCTCCAGCCCGTCCATCTCAGGCATGCGCACATCCAGCAGAACACAACCGCGCTCGGTCGACTTAGCCGATTTCAGGAACTCGACGCCTGACACATGACTTTCAACGCGGTATCCGGCATGTTTCAGCATGAACGCAGCCGACCGGCGCACGCTATCATCATCATCGACGATATGGACGAGTTTTTCAGCTGGCATCCTGATCCTCCTTTGGCGCACGGGGCAAAGTGAACGTGAAAATAGTCCCCACGCCGCCTTCGGATTCCACCGATATATGGCCTCCATGCGCCTCGATTATTGTGCGACAGATCGATAAGCCCAGTCCCATTCCCTGTGCCTTGGTGGTGATAAAGGGTTGGAACAATTGGCCGATCAATTCGTCCGGAACGCCGTGCCCGCTGTCTGCGACCGATATCTCCACCTGCTCTTGACCCAGAGGACGAGCACGAATTGCGAGGTGTTTGCTGGGCGATTCTGCCATTGCCTCTATGGCATTGCGCATGAGATTGACCATAACCTGTTGAATTTGCACCCGGTCAGCCAGTACATTGTCGATATCTGGTTCAATTTCGATTGACCAGGATACCCCCTTTTCGCGTGCGCCGACGAGGCCTAGCGTCGTGGCATCGTTTATCAGGTTACTCAGCGACAATATTCGACTTTCAATTTCACCCTTGGACACAAAGTCGCGCAAACGCCGCACAATTTTGCCCGCACGCAGAGCTTCCTTGCAAGACTCATCAAGCGCCTCGCGCAGCAGGCTGATAGTTTCGGGATTGAAGTCATCCATCAGGTCGCGACTCGCTGCCATATAGTTGGCAATCGCGGTCAGCGGCTGATTCAGTTCGTGGGCCAATGCAGAAGCCAGCGTGCCGACCGCGCTCAATCGGGAAGTATGCACGAGTTCGGCGTGCAACTCCTGCATCCGCGCTTCTGCGTCGAACTTCTCGGTCAGGTCACGGATAAAACCGGTGAAGGCCTTGTGATCGCCCGTCCGTGCCTCGCCCACCGATAAATCTATCGGGAAATGGCTGCCGTCCTTTTTCATCCCCTCAACGACACGGCCGATACCAATAATCCGCTTCTCGCCCGTTTGGAGATAGTGGTGCATATAATCATCGTGCATGCCGCGATGTGGTTCCGGCATCAGCATTTTGACGTTCTCACCAATAACTTCTTCTTCGGAATAGCCAAAAAGTGCTTGGGCAGTGCTGCTAAAAGAAGTGATCTCGCCGTGCTCGTCAATGACGATCATAGGATCGGGTACCGTTGCGAGTATTGCAGAGAGCAATGCAGCATTGTCAGTAATGCTCCGGAGATTGTCTTCGCGCGCGCTAACATCCCGCGCTGTGACAACTATCCCTGCAAGGCCGCCATCCACATCCTTCAGCGGTGCCATCCGGCATTCCACGGACCGACGCTCACCATCAATGGTATGAACATCAAGTAACAGGGGCGGGCCGCCATTTTTGCGTTTGTCCGCAACGATGTTCAAATAATGCGCTTTGAATAGTCGCTTATGCGCCGGATCAATCAGCGACAGTGGCGCCTCATGCGGTACTTCATCGAACGAGGTTACACCAAGCAACTCAAGGCCAGCAGGGTTGATATCTGCCAGTCGGTGATCCAGCCTTATGATCGCCACAGCCTCCGGCAGTGTCGCCAGAATTGCGTCCATGAATCCCATCCGGTCAAATTCAACGGTGCCGGAACTTGTATCCAACGACTCACCCCCCGATGGTTAACCTACGCCCGTTTAATTCAATTGGCCAATATTGTTGTCCGACAAAGGCAACAGCGCAATGCGGGCAACTACGTAGTTGCGCATAGGGGACTCTTCGGAGTTTCGAGTCAGCTTCTTGGCGTCTAATTTGCTCATCTTAATCCACTCCAAATATGCTTGGTTAGGAGGATGTAATGACACGACTTGAAAAAATTTCGACCGGCGTTCCGGTCAAACCCAGCGCCGAGAATATCTGGGAGCCACTGGCTCGAATGCGCAACGAAATCGACCGTGTGCTGGACGATTTTTGGAGCCACCCGATAGGTGTCAATTTGACCCAGCGGATGCAGGAACTTTCAGGTCCCGCGCTCGAGCTGAAAGACAAGAAAAATGAATTTGAGCTGGTCGCGGAAATGCCCGGAATGAAGGCCGAGGATGTTGAAATAAAGCTGTCCCATGGCATCCTTCGAATAGCTGGAGAAAAGCGCGAAGAGCATGAGAAAAAGGAAAGCGGATACGTCTTTTCCGAACGCCGTTATGGGCGATTCGAGCGCTCAATAGAACTTCCGCGAGGCATCAACCCCGAGAAGGTAAGCGCCAAGATGCGAGACGGCATACTTTCGGTGCACATACCTAAAAGCGCAGCAGCAATAGACCAGTCGCGTAAGATTCCGATCAATAGCTGAAATTCGGCGCTATCAACTAGCGTCGACGTCCAAGGCGGCAGGCTCCTGCTCACCTCCCCGAAACGGGCCTGCCGTCGAACTTCCATGATCTAAAGCCGCCGAACAATTTCTGCGGCGTGTCGGTCAATGCCGCTCCGCCTGCTATTTGCTGCTATCTGGAGTAAAAACTATCTGCTTTTCCGCAACTGCCAGCTTCACCGCCAGCTTCGTACTGTTGACTATTGGCGCTGTCACGGTGCGTCGAGCCAGCCGAAGCGAACTTCCATTTGCAGCGATCCCGATATTTTTCGCTGTCCAGCAATTGATCGAAGGCGCCTTGTGGCTCGCCTTGCCAGCCCAATCTTCGTCGGTACACATTTTGACACTGGGCTATCTCGTTTTCGCCAACATATTGTGGCCAATCTACGTTCCGGTCGCGATCTGGATGATTGAACCAAACCAATGGCATCGCAATCGTCTGATCGTACCGCTGGTCGCAGGAGCGCTGACAACTCTATTTTTTATAGGGGCACTCGCTATGCAACCCGTTTCAGCCGCGGTTATCGGTTCGCATATCCACTATAATTTCCCCCACCGGCATGACAAAATAGCTTTTGCGTTTTACGCGACCGCCACCTGCCTTGCGCCTCTTCTGTCCAGTCATAAGTTAGTGAAGTTGCTTGGAGCAACACTGATCGTTTCGATGGTTGCTGCTTATGTCATTTATGCAGTCTGGTTTGCCTCTGTGTGGTGCTATTTTGCGGCGCTCATCAGCGCTTTGATATGGTTATACTTCCGGCGGCAAGATGCGCCTGGGAATTTGCAAATCTAAGCAGTGCGGTCATTACAAAGTCGACCAGAAAACTTACGTTGACGAAAAGGAACGGGCCCCGGTTCCGAATGAACCAGAACCCGCCCAGTCTGCCCCCTCGGGTCGCAAAAAGGGGGAATTGGTGTGCGCTAAATGACCATGATGTTATCTTCGAGCCGGTTGACGCCAGGCGCCGCCCAAGCCGCACGTTCGGCAATTCGTCGTTCATAGCCCGAATGAACCTTGCCGGAGAGCTTTACGGTATCGCCGTCGGCCACCACGTTGATGGTACTTGCATCAAGATCGGCAGAGCGCTTGAACGCGTCCATGATGCTCTGCCTTATGTCATATGGGGACGGGGTTGTTCTGACCTCAATCAGATTGGTCACACCCTTGACGCCGGTAATCCGCGAAGCCAGATCACGCGCGGCTTCCCGGTGATAGTGATAGCCGACATCGCCGCTTAGCGTTACCCAGCCATGCTCTACCTTTACGCTGATCTTCCCCTTTGGGATGGTCACGTTCCAGTCAAACATGTCGGCAATCCGTTTGGCGATTTCGGGATCGGCGGTTTTGGCATCGGAAGCAAATCGCACTTCGATTTCTTCTGCGATACCACGCACACCCTTTACGCGACGAGCAGCCTTTTCAGCGGCGAGCTTTGACGCATAATTGCTGACAAACCCTGAAAGGGTTACAATACCGTCCTTCGCCGCTACACCGATATTGGGGTGATCGACGCGTGGTTCCCACTCCAACTCGGCCATCACGTCTTTCTGCAATTGACTGTCGGTTTTCATTGAAATTCTCCTCAATCTAGATGGCTCAATGAACCCCCCATGATGCGGGATATTGATGACCCCGTAACACCCGGAAAATCGGGAAAGCTCCTTACGTATTTTCCCTAGCCTCCTTCGGCGCGCTCCAAAGCGCGGGTGAGTGATGACAAGGCGCGCTCCCGCGCGGCATCCGACGGTAGCGCACGAAGCCGGTCCGCAAGTCCCGATTCAAGCGCAGCCAGACTTGCGGTCCAGTCGCGTGGTTTGATGCGGGCATGCAAGTCGCTCCGCGGTGCCCCGAGGCGCGTCGCTGCATGCTTGGCTGTGGCAGCCCACGTCTCCCCGAGCATTGGCACAACGACTTTTTTGGTTAATCCGGCTTTGCGAATGTCCTCTGCAAGGGTCGAGAGCGAATGCTCTTCGCCGTGGACGAGAAACACGGAGCCGGATACCGGACTGCGGGACTTGATCCAGTCGAGTAGCGCAGGTCGATCGGCATGGGTCGAATAGGAATCGAGCATCTTTATGTCTGCTCTAACCGGCACATCATATCCCGATATTCGCACGTTGTGCGCGCCATCGCGCAACACCGAGCCAAGAGTTCCTGCCACCTGATAACCGACCAGCAACACGCGGGCGCGCTTGTGTGGCAGATTATGCAGTAGATGATGCCGGATCCGTCCGCCCTGGCACATGCCCGATCCGGCAACGATAATGACGCCAGTCATGCTGTTGATCTGCTTCGATTCCTCAATATCGTGCGTAAAGTGGATGTTCGGCACCGACAGCACATCATATCCAGCATGACGATGCCGCTGGGTTGCGCGTGTGACGCGTTCTGCCAGTGGTGAGTCTACGAACACATTATATGGTTTAAGCCGTTTGCTTTCGAACAAGGCTATCAGATCCTCCAACACAACCTGTGTCCGTTCGACCGCGAAAGCCGGAATTAGCAAATTCCCACTCCTGCTCATCGTCTCTTCGACATACCCAGCCAGCTGTTCACGGCGTTCGGTTATAAGCACCGGTTCGCGCGCGCGGTCGCCATATGTCGACTCGCAAATAATCTGGTCATATCCGCCCAGTTCGGCGTCGGTGCAGTGGATCGCTGACCCGCTGCCGATATCGCCCGAGAAAAGAATACGTTGCCCCGCCAGCTTAAGCTCAACCGATGCAGAACCAACGATATGACGTGCATCCCACAGCCGGAAGCCATCACCGTCACCCAATTCATTCGATGTGCAATATTGTGTTTCGCGTATTTGCCCGATGCATGAGGTGACATCATCCGCCGTATAGAGGGGGACAAAAGGTGGGAGCGCCATTCGGTCTGGCCGACGGTTGCGTCGGTCCGCGTCGGCGGTTTGAAGCTTGGCGGAATCAAGCAGCAGCGGCTCGATAATGTCTGCAGTTGGCGCAGTCATCCAGATAGGCGCGCGGCACCCGCTCGCGACTAGATAGGGAAGCCGTCCGCTATGGTCGAGATGCGCGTGAGTCAGGATAACTGCGTCGATGGCTTTTACATCGAAGGGCAGTTTCTCGTGATTCAGCGCCTCCAGCGAGCGTGTACCCTGAAACATCCCACAATCGATAAGAATCGATTTGCCATTCCCCCTGAGTTCAAAGCACGAGCCGGTGACGGTTCCAGCTGCCCCGTGGAAGATAATCTCGACTGGTTCCATTTTCATTTGCCCCTATTCACGTGAATATGGCCAGTGCACAGACGCCTGCCAAACTTGCTGCACCCAATGACAAAGCGATGATTGCGCTCCGACCGCGCTTAAAGCCCGCATAAAGTATGACGACTCCGATCTTGACCAGCATATTGGCGAGAACTGCACCACTGAGCGCCAGCCCGGCTAAGTTACGGTCGACACTCTCAGAGGTAAGACCGCCGAGCGTGATTATCGCAGCATCAACATCAAACACACCGATAGCCGTAATCAACGCCAAAGCCCCGTCACCGCCAAATCTCGCTTCCGCCCAGCGCGCGGCGACAGCCATGATCGCGACCAGAACCAGAAATCCGATTGCGGGAATGATGGCTATCGGGTTTCCGAGTTGCGCGGGTTCCTGCGTAGTCACCGCTGTACGATCGCGAAGCAGGACCAACCCGGCGATCACGCCGATCGACACAGCCAAACCGGACAGTCGCAGGACGGGCACAAAGGCAAAATCGGCAATGACTGCGGTCAGCAGCAACACCCGAACAAACATGATCGATGTTGCCAGCGCAATGCCTGCTGACAATGTGCTATGTCCTGCCTCGTCACTTCGCAGCCGGTGTGACAACAATGCGGTAACTGCTGTGGAAGAATAGGCTCCACCAATGGCCGCAGTGGCCAATATGCCTTTTTCTGCGCCGAATATACGGCTGGCGACGTAGCTGGCAAAGGATAGCCCAGTCACGAATACGACTACCAACCACAGCTGCTGCGGGTTCCACGCATCGTAGGGACCATAACGCGCATTGGGCAAGAACGGCCAAATCGCGCCAGCGATGATCGAAAAACGCGCGAGCGCGATGACGTCTGCCTCGCCCAGCTTTTGGATCAAGCCGTGGAGTCCGCTTCGCAATGAGAGAATCATGGTGATTATGGCAGCAGCCGCCATTGCCAAGGCGGGTTGCCCCGATGTAGCCAATATTCCCAGGCAAAGCGTCAACAGCGCCGCAACCACACTAGTGACGCTGACATCTTCAGGGCCGGCCATGGACCGAGCATAGCCGATGATTAGCATGATGACCGCACCGCCCAGCAATATCGCCGGTACGACGATGCCATATTGCCGTGCCACGAGGCCGATCATCCCACCTAGCCCGCCAAGCAGAGCAAAAGTCCGCACCCCAGCAACACGGCCACCCTCGCCAATGTCACGCTGTCGCCACCCGCGCTCGATTCCGATCAGTAGCCCTGCGGCCAGCGCAACCCCAAGATCGCGATAGGCGAGGTCGCCAACAGTCATGGACGCTAGTGTCCCATGATGAGCGGGACGGGGCAATCCTTCAACAAAGACCGTGTTACCCCGCCAAACAGGAATTCGCGGGCACGACTGTGGCCATAGCCGCCCATCACGATATAGGCCGCCCCCATCACCGCTGCGGTTTCCGTGATGGCATCTTCTACCGGCTTGTCAGAAACTGGGCGGGCATGCAGTTCGGATTTGACACCATGCCGTGACAGGTATGTCGATGCTGAAAGCGAGGGCAGGATATGCTCCTTGGGCTCTTCAACCGTCACGATGTGAACCATCGATGCCATTCGAAGCAGCGGTAGCGCGGCCCGAAGTGCATTGGCGGCTTCAAAACTGCCGTTCCATCCGACGACGGCAGGACCGAATACATCGAAGCCGTCCAACTGCTGCGGTTGGATCAATATCGGTGCCCGGCAACTTTGCAATACGTCACCGATCAGCGTGATTGGCGTATAGCGCGTATCGCGATGATGATAGCGACCCAGCACGATCATATCAGCTAGCGAGGAGCGACTGACAATTTCTTGCGCAGCATCGCCATCGACATGCTCATAATCCCAAGATACATCTTCATGTTCGAGACGCTCCGTAATCCGGGCACGCATCTTTTTTTCCATATCATCGAGTGTCTTGGATAAATTGGGCATCATATAGGCACCGGTAATGCCATCCGATGCTATGAAGAGGCTGAGCGGCGTGACATGCAGGCAACTGACATGGCCTGAAGTCGCGCGAGCGATGGAAAGGGCAGCCTGCAGGCGCGCTTCCATTCCGGGATCGTCCTGGATGTGGAGTAAAAGGGACTTCATGATGGCTCTCCTGCTGGCCGAGCAACATTGCAATATCCGGTCAATGGAGTGAGCTTAGCCTGCGGTCTCGATGCGCTATATCAGGGAAAATACGGATACACATCAGCTGAGCGAGGCAGAGGCTGGATTGATCGCCTCCAGTTCCAGAATATTGCGTGTAAAACTGCCAACGCGGTGGGAGCCATAATCGGCTATTACGAAACCGTCGTATCCAGCATGTTCTGATGCGCGGAAAAAACCAGTTTGGACCCACCATTGGCGACAACCAGATCATCGTCACCAATTTCTGTGGCATGCCCGCAGTTTGCCACGCAAATTCGGCGCATGGGGTTTGC
>JANPKN010000097.1:0-3136 GCA_031426075.1 Sphingomonadaceae bacterium | reverse complement strand
CATTCAGCATGACTGTATGATGCGAATTAAACCATATCTACCGGCCTGACATGGGTATCGAAAGTGGCTTCGTCAACCAGTCCGGATGCTAACGCAGCTTGGCGTAAAGTGGTTCCGTCATGGTGCGCCTGTTTGGCGATGCGGGCGGCATTATCATAGCCGATGACGGGCGCGAGCGCCGTGACCAGCATAAGCGATCGTTCAACAAGATCGGCGATACGCGCGCGGTCAGGTTCGAGACCAGCAACGCAATTCGTGGCAAAGCTGTCCATGCCGATGGCGAGCAGTTCAATGGAACGCAGGACATTCGCACCGATCAGCGGCTTGAATACGTTTAGCTGCAAATGGCCTTGCATTCCGCCGACTGTCACTGCCTGATGGTTGCCGATGACTTGCGCGGCGACCATGGTCAGCATCTCGCATTGCGTCGGGTTGACCTTACCGGGCATGATCGAGCTCCCCGGCTCATTTTCCGGCAAATGCAGTTCGCCAAGGCCGGAGCGCGGCCCTGAACCAAGCAAGCGTATGTCGTTGGCGACTTTGGTCAGCGCGACCGCAAGCGTGTTGAGCGTGCCCGACAACTGAACCAGCCCGTCATTTGACGCGAGTGCCTCGAATTTGTTTTCAGCTGGTTCGAACGCGATGCCGGTTACAGCAGAAATCTCGGCCGCGATGGCACTATCGAAGCCTTTGGGTGCATTCAGGCCAGTGCCGACCGCTGTTCCGCCCTGCGCCAGTTTTTGCACATAATGCGTAACAGCGAACTCTATTCCTGCCCGGCAAGCCGATAGCTGGGCAACGAAGGCAGAAAATTCCTGCCCCAGCGCTAGCGGCGTTGCGTCCTGCAAATGCGTGCGGCCAATCTTAATGATGTCGCGCCAATCTTCGGTCTTTTCTGCAAGTGCATCCGTCAAGCGGTCAATTGCGGGTAGGAGGTTATCGCGCACCGCCAGTGCAACCGCGACATGCAACGCTGTGGGAAAGCTGTCGTTGGAAGACTGGCCCATATTGACATGGTCGTTGGGATGCACCGGCGATTTACCGCCGCGTTTGCCCACCAGCGCCTCGTTCGCGATGCCGGCAATGACTTCGTTTACATTCATGTTCGATTGTGTCCCGCTGCCTGTCTGCCAGATGACGAGCGGGAATTGCGCGTCGAACTTGCCTGCCAATATCGCGTCAGCCGCAGATATGATGGCATCGGCAATGTCGGCCCGAAGCGCGCCAGAGGCCTTGAGCGTAAAGGCTGCGGCGCGCTTTACATGGGCAAGACCGTAAATGATTCCGATGGGCATGCGTTCATGGGCAGGGAAGGGGAAGTTCGCAATGCTTCGCTGAGTCTGCGCGCCCCAATAGGCTTCTGCTGGGACATCGATGGGGCCGAAACTGTCCGTTTCCGTGCGGGTTTCCCCAGTCACTTCTTCCGTCCGAAGTCCACACTAACGACATTGGAGCCGTCTTCAACTGAAACGGATGGACCGTCATTGCCAGCTTCTTCGTGCGGTTCAGGGGCACTTTCGCCCGCATCGACGTGAAATTGCAGCGCGAAGTCCACGGCGGGGTCAACGAAGGCGGTGATCGCGGAATAAGGGATGAACAAATGCGACGGGATCTGGCTAAATGACAGGCCAACTTCAAAATGTTCTGCCTCGACTTTCAGGTCCCAATATTTGTGCTGAAGCACAATCGTCATTTCGTCGGGGAAGCGTTCATGCAGATGCTGCGGTATCGCAACGCCTGGTGCTTGAGTCTTGAAAGTTATATAAAAATGATGATCGCCGGGAAGGCCGTCCCGCGCAACATCGCCGAGCACGCGGCCCACCACGGCGCGCAATGCCTCTTGCACTACGTCGTCATAAGGAATCAGGCTATCAACATGCTCTTCGGTCATCCTTTCTAGGTGGACTGCTGAGCGCCCGAAATCAAGACGCTTGTTGCCTTAAGCCAACTTGCCAAATGCGTGCACGGGGCTATATCGGCGGCCATGCGTACAGGCTTGATCAGTCGAAAGACGAACGAAACGTCCATTGATGTTGAGGTAAACCTTGACGGCAGTGGTGTGTATGAAGTGTCAACAGGCATTGGTTTTCTCGACCATATGCTTGAGCAATTGTCGCGACATTCACTGATTGACCTGAAGGTCAAGGCCATTGGTGACCTGCATATCGATCAGCATCACACGACCGAAGACACTGGCATCGCCATTGGTGAGGCCGTGTTGCAGGCATTGGGCGATAAGCGTGGCATCACGCGTTACGGCACGGCCTATGCGCCGATGGACGAGACGCTGACACGTTGTGCGCTCGATATTTCGGGACGGCCCTATTTTGTGTGGAAAGTGTCGCTTGGCATGCCGCGCCTTGGGGAATGGGACACCGAGCTGATCGAGCACTGGTTCCACAGCTTTGCTACAAGCGCTGGCATTACGTTGCATGTCGAAAATCTATATGGTTCAAACAATCACCATATCGTTGAAAGCTGCTACAAGGCCTTGGCCCGTGCATTGCGGCAGGCGGTCGAAATTGACCCGCGGAAGTCGGACGCTATCCCGTCTACCAAGGGGACACTTTAAGCCGTGACACTTGCGCTAATTGATTATGGCGCGGGCAATCTGCATTCGGTGCATAATGCGTTGAAGGCGGCGGGTGCGGCAGACGTTTACGTGACATCCGATCCCGACATTGTTGCCAATGCCGACCGGATCGTTCTTCCCGGCGTCGGTGCTTTTGCCCATTGCATGGAGGCATTGTCCGCCATTGACGGCATGGTCGCCACGATGGAGCAGCGCGTTCGTGGTGAAGGCACGCCCTTTCTAGGGATTTGCGTTGGCATGCAGTTGCTTGCCGATGAAGGCGTCGAACACGGCACCACGCGGGGTCTGGGCTGGATCAGCGGCACCGTGCGTGCCATCGTCCCCGCTGCCGATTTGAAAATTCCGCATATGGGCTGGAATGATGTAGTGCCAAGCGTCGGCGCGCCCTTGATTGAAACGGGCGAGGCTTATTTTTTGCACGGCTATCACTTTGACGCCGCTGACCCGGCAGATGTGCTGGCCACAACCGACCATGGCGGCGCACTTGTCGCTGCTGTGGGCCGTGATAATGTCATCGGCGTGCAATTCCATCCGGAAAAGAGC
>JANPKN010000096.1:0-4891 GCA_031426075.1 Sphingomonadaceae bacterium | reverse complement strand
CGAACTGCCGACGTGTAGGGTGGCGAATTCTCGAACTAAGAAGCTAATTGAATTGCGCACCATTTGCGTACCAATTGGCATTTACTGCACCCAAAGATCTCCTGTCACTCCGCTGGCCGACCGCGAATCATTCAGGTTTGTGGCAACGGAGAATACACATGGAATTAATCACAATTACGGAAACGATGCGGCGCCTCTCCATTGGACGCACTACTATTTATAAAATGATGGGTGATGGGCGCCTGCACTCTGTCACTATTGGCAAGGCACGGCGCATCCGGGTGGACAGTGTGGTCAATGTAGCAAAGGGAGACGCGGAATGATCCCTAACTTTCCTCACGCACCCACCACTGCATGTTTTTCAAGTGGAGCAATGATCGCAGATTCTATATTTGTACTTGCCACGCTCAAAGCTCTTTGCGCGCGGCTGGATTGCGAGAAGTTGTCGCTTGCACAGGTCATCGGCGGTGTGCTGCTTACATATCGAAACTTGGCTCATTTGCCCTTCATAGTCGTGTCCGGACAAGCAAAAGCTAGGGAGCCCAGACATGTTTGAACTTACTTCCTTGAAGTATGAATCCTGTCTCGAAACAGTTTCATCATTCGAAATAACCGTCTCGCTGAACGAAAAGCTTCATGCTTGTCCTAGCTGCGGTGGCCGCGTTGAATCGAAAGGGGCCCCAGCCGCCATAGATATATGGGATACTCCATTATCTGGCAAACATGTCCGGTATAAGTTCAGCGGAAAGAGGTACAAATGCTCGGACAACATGTGCGTGGAAAACAAGTGTCCGTCAATTACCTACCGAGGTCCAGACATTCATCCCACTCATCGGATGACGTGGCGCCTTTGGCACCACATTCAGCGTTTGGCGCTCAAGAATTCGCTTAAAGAGATCGAGCGGCAAACGGGCGCAACCGTGGATCAGATTTCGCCAGTAGTCCTGTCTTTGGCGGCGATTCTTGCCAGCCATACGTTTGAAACCCCCCGCGTAGTGGCTGTGGATGACATTCGTTTTGGTAAGAATAAACGATTCACAGTCATTTCAAATGGTGCGGACGGCATTCCGCTCGTTATGGTCAATAAACTCGATGCCAAGGAAGTTGCGCGCGCGCTTCATAGAGTTATCGATCCAGCAAAAGCCGAGATTTTTGTGTCGGACATGAACGGTAGTAATCTCAAACTGGGAAAGTCATCATTTAAGGGGATACCTCATGTCGCAGACAAGTGGCACGTCCTCGATAAAATGCAGAAGCAGATGTCTCGGGTCGTCAATCAGACAGCAAATCAGCTAAAAATGGGACCTAAGGCGGAGCTTAAATCGTGGAAAATGGAGTTTGAGGGCAAGTTTGCCGCAAAGGATGCCAAAGACCGCAAGGCGATGCTTGAAGGTAAGGCAGTCGTTAAACGACGGCCGGGGCCCAATAAGGACGAATTTGAATTCCAGAATAAATGGGACGTTCTGAAAGCGTACCCGGACGTTAGAGCGGTTTATCATGCCCGCCTTCTGCTCCGGCATGTTTACAGGGCTAAAGGCCGCAAAATGGCGGAGCAGCGCTTTGATCGTTTTATCGCCTTTGGGACATCGCCGGCAATGCCAATTGAAGCTGCTAAAGCCGTGATGCTGCTCGAACAGAGACGAAAAGAGATTCTTGCTTACTTCGATATCATGTGGCTGCACCATGATGGGCGGTACGCCGGAGCGACCACCAGCCACGCAGAAGCTAGAAATGCCAAGATCAAGGAGATGTGGAAACGAAGTCGCGGTATTCGCAATCCAGACTATCTCAATCTTCGTGTCGTGTTTGAGCCCTATGTGTTAGGTGTTACGCTGGTCGTGTGCGGTAGATGCGCAAGGAGCGAAGTGCTCCCACCTAGCGACGGCCTGCAGAGGGCCGTCATGGATGTTCGCGACCCGCGTGCCAACCTATGCTCCCATTGTGCTGCATCTCCATAAAGGCGTGGTGTTTTTACTATCATCACGCCAGCATTCTAAGCTTAGGAAAGGTAAATGTTGAGCGGCTTCCGCGCGCAAGTTGGTCTTGCGGTTCAATTTCGATCTGTAGATCAGTGGCCGTTGACGGCGCACATTAAAAGTTATTTATACTTCCCGTTGCGACGAGTTCGCACTGTTAATATTTTGCGGCTTTGCCAATTTCGATTGAACCGTTTGCCAGTGTCACAAAGCTAAGCTGGCCAGTGCTCTCTCGGCGTCATCACGCACAAGGTGGCCGTAATGCTTTTCAATCATGGCAACGCTTGTTCCCGAAATCTGCGCAACCGTTAACACGGGCAACCTCGCCCGAATTAAGTCCGTTATTACTGAGTGCCTGAGCGTATAGGCGGCAGCTGCTTCAGGCAATTTTGCTTTGCGCAACGCTTCCTTAATGGGGCCCTTCCAAGAGTCTTTGTTCCAAGCCACTCCGCCCGGTCGACAGAAAATGAGTGCTGAGCGCAACTTTCCTGTAACCTGTTGACCCAGAAAGTCGGCAGCCGAATGTGGCACTCCAATTTGGCGAGGATACCCGTTCTTGTCTTTTCCAATCGTTAGCGATCTTGTTCTTTTATCAAAATCTGCGACTGTTAAAAATGCAAGAACACCCGGCCGAAGTGGCAAGATACACAGAGCGCGCACGAAAGGTTCCGAGTCAGCCTCGCAACAGGCCAAAAGACGCTTCCGCTCGTCGCGGTCCAGATAGAGATTGCGACGTTTGTCTGCTCCCTTATGTGGCTTGAGAGCCTCCTGCCACGCAGCATCGGTATTAGGCGAGCCGGGTAACATCACCTGAGCCAGCGCCGCCCTTAACGGGACCATATCTCGATTCACCGTCGAGGCCGCGCGAGGCCTTGTCCGCCTCTCTCCACCCTTGTTGCGGGTGATCAGTGCAGGCGTTTCCTCCAATCTCTGCCGCCAACTATTGAGGTGATAGCGGCGCAGCTTGTCCAGTTTCACACTCCCGATCGGGTCGGAATATACAGTGCGCTTTAGGATGCCAATGGATGCCGGCTTGGCTTTCGAATAAGCACGACAAGCATCTGCTACTGTAATGGGCTTTTCGACCGCAAAACCTCCACTTTCCACAATTTCGAAAAACTTCTCGGCATCACGTCTTGCCTGGCCAAAAATCTCGTGACCCACAAATAAACCATAATCACCAAGGGCTTTCCGTTGGTAGCGGCACTTCTCGGCATCGTAGGAGCGTGCAAACCAGTTACCTCGTCCGCCCCTTTTCGATGGTCGAAAGCCTAAGTAGGATCCGCTGCGTAAGCGCTGCCAATGTGGTTCGTCTCCCTTCCGCGGCTTGAGGTTTTCTCTGTCGCCAATCCTACTCAAGTCCGTCAACGCTCGCCTTTCAGATCCATGAAACATTCATGAAATACAGCTATGGACAATGAAACACAATAAGGAACATTTTTCTATTAGTAATAGGTACATGAATGTTCGCTATTATCCGTATTCCCGCCCTTCACACGGGTGGGGCCACAAGTTCGAACCTTGTATCGCCCACCAGTTTTTGCGAAACAGGAAATGTCCGGGGGACGTTTTCCCGAAAACTCCCGAGCAAAGCGAGGGGTGCATTTGGGCTCCATCAGCATAATCACTTTTACTTCGCCTCAAGGCTGATTTAAGCATGCGATTAAATCGGAGGGGGAGTAGTTATCATGCGTGTAGAGAACGCGATTTTTCCATCAATGGAGCAGATTACGTCGTTTTTCGGCGGGCCGGACAATGGGCCCTTTGTCATGGTCAATATGCTGAAGTTCAAAGACAATGCGGAATATGCTGACGGAAGCGATGCCGAGTTATCCGGCGCTGAAGCCTATGCCCGCTATGGCAAGGCTATTCAGACTTGCCTCGCTGCGGTCGGTGGCCGTCAGATTTACGCCGGGCCAGTCACGGGTTTGATGATTGGCGAGGTAGACGAGCTTTGGGACATGGTTGCTTTGGTCGAATATCCTTCACTTTCTGCCATGCAGAAAATGGTGTCTTCGCCCGAATATCAGGCGATTGAAAGCCACCGCAAAGCAGGACTCGCTGGCCAACTTAACATTCGCACCAGTCAAATTGGACGCTAATATGAAACCGATCAAAAACCGCATGACTGACTTGCTTGGTGTCGAATATCCTATCATTCAGGCGCCGATGGGTTGGATTGCGCGTGCGCAGTTGGCGTCGGCTGTGTCGAACGCAGGTGGTCTAGGTATTATCGAGACATCGTCGGGGCAGCTCGACGAAGTCCGCGCCGAGATTATCAAGATGCGTGAGCTGACAGACAAGCCCTTTGGTGTGAATATTGCCCAAGCGTTTGTCCGCGATCCCGGCATTGTCGATTTTGTCGTCGACCAAGGCATCAAATTTGTCACTACGTCTGCCGGCGATCCCAACAAATACTGCGGTCCGCTGAAGGCCGCCGGGCTTACTGTTTTCCATGTTGTGCCGACGTTGGCTGGCGCGTTGAAAGCCATCGATGCTGGCGTTGATGGCCTCGTCGTTGAAGGCGGCGAGGGCGGTGGCTTCAAAAATCCGAAGGACGTTGCGCTCATGGTTCTGCTCCCGTTGATTCGCAGCAAAGTAGACGTGCCAATCGTTGCCGCTGGCGGCATCGTCTGCGGGCGGACCATGGCCGCGGCTTTCGCACTTGGGGCAGAGGCTGTGCAAATGGGCACACGCATGGTCAGCGCGGAGGAATCGCCCGTGCACCAGAACTGGAAAGACGCCATCATCAACGCGAAGGAAACCGATACGCTGTTCCTTAATCGCCACGGACCGGGGCCAGCGTTGCGTGCCTTGCGCACCGAACGCACCACGAAGCTGGACCTAGAGCCAACGGACAATATCATGGCCGAGATGCGCGGTGTGCTTGACCTGTATTTCGGTGGAGACATGGA
>JANPKN010000095.1:0-4568 GCA_031426075.1 Sphingomonadaceae bacterium | reverse complement strand
CGCCTGATGCCCGGCTTGCGCGTGCGGCATGACGGGTGGACGGAGGAGCGGACGCAGCGGTTTTTTGATAGTCTGGCGCATACGGGATGTGTGCGCGATGCCGCGCGGGTGGCGGGGGTGTCCAATACGGCGGCGTATAGGATGAAACGGCGCTTTCCGCTGTTTTCGGACGCTTGGGACAAGGCGCTGTCCCGGGCAGGTGAGGGGTTGATGGCGGTGGCCTATAAACGCGCGGTGGAGGGGAAGGAGACGATCATCATCCGCGGCGGGCAGGAGGTGGAGCGCCGCATTACGCCATCGGACGCGATCCTTGGCCTGTTGCTTAAGCGCGGGGATATGGCGGGCAATGGCCTTATCGGTGGCAAGTCTCCGGATGAATATTTGAGCGTCGACGAATGGCAGGAGCATAAACGCTTCGACGATTATGGCCGCAAGGTGGAGATTGAGGATCCTGAAGCGACCAAGGAGAGGTTCATCGCCCAAATGACCAAGTTACGCACGCGACTGAACAATTATGCGGCGACAGGTGGGGCATGCCCGACGTGCAAGCAAACGCTGCCGGAAGGCTGGCCGAACCAGTCGATGGCTGAACTGGTTGCTTCGGGCTTAGTTCACCCGGATGAACTGCACGCGGATTAGTCCGGGAAATCCATCGCTGTGTGGGATGAAACGGCGGCGACTTCCATGAACACGGGTTTGCTTTTTGGGCTGTCGCCGAGCATCGCGGCGTTGGCGAGCACATAGGGGGAAACCCGGTGGCGGGTGCACAGGCCACCGGCGCCGTCGCTGACCAACGGGGTTTCGAATTCGACCGCGATCATCGCATCTTGCACCCGTGCGACGGTGCATACGACAAGCTGACCACCGGTAAGGTCAAGCACAAGGCCGGTTCCTTCAGGCACACCAAGAAGACCGTCGATGAGCGCGCCGGTTTTGGACAGGTTGCGCATCAATGCCTCGTAACGATGGTCATCATGGATGACGCCAACGCGGCGGAAGACCGAGCGGCGCTCCGGGCGGTGACGAAGCGGACCGTCGGGTTGAATGCGCAGGTCGCCGCTGGCCATGCGTTCTAGCACGGTTTCCTGGCGCATCGCCTTGGCGTAGATCCACCCCTGAATAAACCGCGCGTTCATGCCGCGGACTACTTCAAGCTGGTCAAATGCCTCCACACCTTCGACCGTGGTTTCCATGCCCAATGCTTCAGACAGGCCGATGATTGCCGCGATGATCTTTGCGCTATTCTGATCTTTTTGGGTGCAGCTGTCGACAAAGGTTCTGTCGACCTTGATCTTGTCAAACGGGGCGGAGCGCAGATAGCTCAGGGATGAATAGCCCGTACCAAAATCATCCAACGCAAGGCGGATGCCGAGGTCTTTCAATGCGCGGAAAATGTCGTCGATGGTCTCGCCATCGCCCATGAACACGCTTTCGGTGAGTTCAAGTTCCAGGCGGTCGGGGGCGAGGCCGGAGCTTTCCAGTGCATGGGTGACGGTATCGATCAGGTCGGAGTGTGCAAATTGCGCAGCGGACACATTGACCGCGACGCGGACCGATTTGGGCCATGCCATCGCATCGCTGCACGCCTTGTTCAGCGCCCAGGCGCCGATCTGGTTGATGAGGTCGGATTCTTCGGCGATCGGCACAAACACATCGGGGCTGATCGGGCCGCGTTCGGGGTGTTCCCAGCGCATGAGCGCTTCGAAGGTGACTACCATATTGTCTTCGGCGCGGACGACAGGTTGGTAATGCAGTTCAAGCGCTTCGTTCGCAAGCGCGTCGCGCAAGCCTTCTTCAAGCAAGCTGCGTTCGGCGGCTTCGTCCTTTAAGTCAGCAGAGTAAAAGCGGAATTGCCCACGTCCGCCATTTTTCGCGGCGTACAGTGCAAGGTCGGCGTTGTGGATGACGTCAAGCTTGTCCACGCCGTCATAGGGCGCGATCGCAATGCCGACCGAGGTGCCGATGGTCGCACGCTTGTCTTCGATGTTGTAAGGCTGCGAGAGGATCTGGATCAGCTTGTTCGATAGCTCACCCAATTTGCCGCGATCATCGATGTCGGGCAGGATGATCTGGAACTCATCGCCGCCCAAGCGCCCGATTTCACCGCGGCTGCCAACCACGCGTTCTAGGCGGCGGGCGACCTGGCGGAGCAACTCGTCGCCAGCCGGGTGACCAAGTGTGTCGTTGACATGCTTGAACCGGTCGAGATCGAGCATGATAAGCGAGCAGCTGCGCTTCGCGGCCTTGTATGCGGAAAGCGTGCTCTCCAGCTTTTTGTCCATGCGGTGGCGGTTCGCAAGGCCAGTCAGCGAGTCAAATTCCGCCAGCCGCGAATCGACAAGCTTGCGTTCATGCTCAGTCGTGATGTCCTTGGCACTGCCGCGATAGCCCTGAAACTCGCCTGCATTGTCAAACTTGGGATGGCCGGATATCGACCACCATGTTTGCCGCCCGTCGTCCTGCGGCCCGCCAAGTGCAAAGCGGACGGTTTGATCGATTATCTTGTTGCGTGCCGTGAGTTGAAAATTCAGCGGACGTTCGGACCTTTCGCCGGAACTGTCGGCATCGGATTCCAGCAACACGGTGAGCGGTTGCGCCAAGAGCGCGTCCATCGGGCGCTTTAATTTCTCCGCCGCTTTTTCGGAGATATAGATTAACCGTCCCTCGGCATCCGTCGCCCAAAGCCAGCCAATGCCAGCCTGTTCGAAATCGTCCAGAATCTGCAAGCGTCGACTTGCATCGCCCGGCGTAATGACTGATGCGGGGCTATCCCCGCTATCGGCAGAGGCGGCTCCCGAAAAGCCCTTGAACAAACGCGCGACAGCCATTGTCTCTAACCCACGCCATTTGGCGAATTTATTTGCATACGACCCATGGGTAACGGGTCTTAAACAATTGGGGTTACAATATTGCTAACGTGAGGCGTGAATTTAATGAAACGCGCGGTCCCTCATGATTAATCGGGCAAGCGCAGTGCATGTGCAGTGACCGTTGCGACAAGGCCGGTCTGCTGCCATTCGTAGCTGATTGCGCCGCCAAGCTCGGACTCGATGATTTGCGCTGCCATCTTACTGCCAAAGCCATCCAGCGTCGGCGTTTCTTCAACCTCGGGCCCTCCGGTTTCGGCCCATATCAGTTCAAGATGGTCGTCGACCATGTTGCCACTGATTTCCAATGCCCCGGCTTCGCTGGATAACGCGCCATGTTTGGCCGAGTTTGTCGCCAGTTCGTGCATGACCATGGCCAGCGCGTTGGCGCTGCGTTCGCCTATACCCATGCGCGGAACCGCCACTCGCACGCGGCCACTGAACGCGCCTAAATCGTCATAGGGGGCAAGCAGTACAGTGATGACATCCCCCAAAAGCGCGGCCTTGCCCTGCGAACGTGGCAAGGGGCGGACAAGGTCATGCGCGCGCCCCAAAGCCGTCAGGCGGCGGGTCAGGTCGCGGGTCATATCTTCAATCGATTTGGATGACCGCGATGTAAGCGTTGTCAGGCTGGTCGCGATGGCGAGCAGGTTTTTGACTCGGTGGCTCATTTCGCCAGCGAGCAACTCATTGCCCTCTTCGGCCTGCTTGCGTCCGGTCACATCAATGAATATGCCAAACATCACACTGTCGACGATACCTTCATCGGCGCCTTGGCCCCGGGCAGAGATCCAGTGCACCTGGCCATTCAATATGATGCGAAAATCAATTTCATATGGCCCGGCTACTGACCGGGTGGCGACAAAAGCCTCGCGCACACGGTCGCGGTCGGCGGGGTGGATGTGCGCAGACAGTTCCTCAAATTCAACACTTTCCGACCATTCGAGCCCCCACAGTTCGAAACCTCTTGGATCCATGCGAAAACTATTGTCGTCGACATTCCACGACCACATCGCAACACGGGCCGCTTCAATTGCAAGCCGAAGATGCTTGTTGCTCCATTCGATGGGGGTATTGGCTTGGTCTGACATAGATGCCTTTCACGGATTGGCGACTGCAAACCAAGCAAAATCCAACTGTCTGGCCGGCACGCTGACCTCGGTAACGGCCTGACGCCCAGCATGATAGTGCATTAATAGCTAAAATGTAAATTCGGCCCCCGGCGTGGTTCGCCTGCCATCAAAATACAATCACCCTTCGCGTAACATGTCCGTTACTTCGTCCAAAGAGCCACGGACACGTAACAACTGGTCTTTGCCAAATACGATCAAGCACTCGTCATGCGCATTGTCGGCTGTGCGGACGAATTGTACGATTTCCGGGTTAACCGATATTTTTTGACCACGTGAGTCGATCATAGTGACAAAGGGGATCATGCGCGTTCCTTTAAAAATTCCAACCAGCCAATTGCTGCCGTCTCAGCGAAATGGGTTACTATCATACTTATCATTCAACCGCGAAACGAGTTGGACTCCACCCGACCCTGGCGCGACGATTTGAGCCAGTTATCCCTTAACTTGCTAAGGACCAATGAAATCGTGCGGATCAATATCCTGCTTGAGTTCGATTCAATTTAAGCTAGATTTTCACCCATCGGGACACAGCAACCTCCCGGTCAGGCGATTTGCCCAAGCGTTGCCT
>JANPKN010000094.1:0-15197 GCA_031426075.1 Sphingomonadaceae bacterium | reverse complement strand
TTGCCCCGCCCGAAACCGCTGACGAAGCGTCGTTGCGCGATCAATATGTTGCGGTGGTGGGCGACAACCGCAAACTTGTCGTGTTCCCAATGACCGAGATACCTGAAATGTCAAAAGGGCAGGGCGTAACTTTGCAGCGCTATAAAGATGGTGGCCTTGCGGATGCCATTTGTTTCCGCATGAGCGAAGGGCTTAGCTGGGCCATGGGCGGAGACAGCGGCCGGATGCGGACAGAAAATGATATGTCCTTATGGCGTGTAGCGCGTGGAGCTGCAGGCCGATTGCCGCCACAGGGCTTCCCCCGCAACAACCAGTTTGATTGATATTAGTCAGATATTAACCACGCAATGAGTGACTATTTTTTACAATCGTCCTTCATAGCGGCAGATAATGAAACATGTCGGTCGCCTAATAACGTCAATAAATAAGCCTGCGAACAATGTCTTACCGCATTTGTCGCGAATGGCTGGCGCGAACATCTTTGCTGAATATGCTTGGCTTGCCGCATTACCCATTGCAGGCGCAATGTTTCGGGTCGATCACAATATCGTTGAGCGCGTTTTTGCAAACGCCAAATTCGACGAACTCGCTTTAGGCTTCGGCCGGGCGTCTGGTCTCGACATCGCGAACATTGCTGACCGGATATTACAAATGACCGCCGATAAGCGCGACACGCATTTCGAATGCTGGCGCTCTGATGACATGATCCACCCGCGGGAGCTTGAAATCAGCATTGCCCGCTTTGGCGCTAGCTGCGACCACTTTTTGATATCGATGTTCGACCGCACAGCAGAGGCCACAAGCCGGTCAAACTTGCGCCGGGAAATGTTGAGCGACAGTCTGACCGGGTTTTGTAATCGCACAGGGTTTGAAGAACTGGTTGAAACGGCCGTCAGCAGCATGCTGGCATCAGGCACCGTCAGCGCTTATGCCATCATTCTTGTCGATCTTGCTCGTTTCAGCCGAGTGAACGAGTCTGTCGGTGCGGTTGCGGGTGATGAGCTTATCATCACCGTGGCTCGCCGCATGAATGCGCGCATTCGAAGCAATGAAATTTTGGGACGGCTCGGAAGCAACGAATTTGCGTTGTTTGTGCAATTGGAAAACGGTGCCAGCGACGTGGCAAAAATCGCAGAGCGTTTGGGCGATGCCTTTGTCGATCCCTGCAAATTATCCAATCTTGAAATTCAGATGGAATGCGCTTTAGCGGGCGCCGTAGGTGTTGTTGGCGCGGATGACCCCACAGATACGCTTCGCCATGCACAGATCGCACTCAAGCGCGCGAAAACGACTAAGTCGTTTGAACTCTATACGGCGGGCTCAGTCGACATGGCACGGCGCAGGTTCAGTCTTGAAACCGATCTGCGGCGCGCTCTCCAACGTGGAGAGCTTGAACTGCATTATCAGCCCTTGGTAGATCTCGATAGCGGATCATTGAGTGGCTTTGAAGCACTTGCACGCTGGGATCATCCGGACCACGGGCCGATTTCCCCCGTTGATTTCATTCCGGTCGCCGAAGAGAGCGGGTTGATCGTGCCATTGGGGCGTTGGGCGTTGGAAGAGGCGGCGCGCACAATTTCCAAATGGGATGCGCGGCTGGATCGCCGACAGGATTTCAGGATTTCGGTCAATATGTCCGCCGTGCAAATGCAGCGTGACGATGTATTCGATGCTGTATCGGGCGCGCTACGGGGGGCGGATATTTCTGGCAACCGGATGACGATTGAACTCACGGAAAGCGCGTTCATCAATGATCCTGCCGGTGCAAAAAGGTTGCTCGATGCATTGAAAGGCTTGGACACCGATGTTGCCATGGACGATTTCGGTACTGGCTATTCCAACCTGGCGTTTTTGCAGCAGCTTCCGATTGATGTGCTGAAAATAGACCGAAGCTTTGTTTCCGAAATGTCAGTGAACAAGGACAAACGCGCCATCGTCCGCACTGTGCTGTCGCTGGCCCGCGCGCTTGGCATGAAAACGACAGCGGAGGGCATTGAAAGCGAAGAAATATCGCTCATTCTCCGGCGGCTTGGCTGTTCTGTGGGGCAGGGCTTCTATTATGCTCGTCCGCTGAGCGAGGAGGACGCTTATGCGTTCCTAGTGGCGGACAAGGCAGCATTGACCGTTTGAATAGCCAGTTCGCGTTGCCGCTCTGCGTCTGGAAAATCCTCGGATATCCAGTTCGATTCAATCGCCTGAAGTGTCTTTGCGACCAATGGGCCTGCCGGTAATCCCATTTTGATGAGCTCGCCGCCTTTAATCGATAGGGAAGGGATTTCACCGTGTTCCAGTCGAGCCAGACATTCCGGAACCTCGGTATCCGCTGCATACAGCATGGCCACATCGCGGGCGGTTTCGGTGTCCGCCCGATAGGCAATGGCACGCATATTGTCCGGTTTCGGTGGTGGCGCTTGAAGCCTTCGAGCCAAACCCTCACGCATTTTGTTGGAAAGCTTTAATCGTGCTGCGACTTTGTCGACCGCAGCAGCATCGCGCGACAAAAGCACAAGAAAGCGGGCAGGCAACGAGACCGGCTGCGCAAACGCCGCTTCGCGTTTCACGAGAAGCTGCAGATCACTCGCTGCAGTGATGGAAAGCTCTGGCAGAAACGGTGCGAAAATGCCGTTTGTGATCATCAGTTTTACCGAGTCGACCGGATCTTTCAGCATCAAGATGCGCGTCAGTTCCTGCGCAATCCGTTCACGCGAAAGCGCTGTGAGCCCGTGCGCCCCATTGGCGCAGGCCTGGATAGCATCGGCGTCAGGCTGCCCGCTGCCATATCGGGCGAGAAAGCGAAAATAACGCAATATGCGTAAGAAATCTTCGGCGATTCGTTGACTTGCATCACCAATGAACCGCAATCTATGTGCTTCCAAATCACTTAGGCCATCAAAATAGTCGAAAATTTCGCCGGTTTTGGGATCTGCATATAATGCGTTGATGGTGAAATCGCGCCGCGCGGCGTCCTCTTGCCAGTCTGTGGCAAAAGCAACCGATGCACGTCGTCCATCGGTTGCAACATCGCGCCGTAGCGTAGTTATTTCGTAGTTCTTGCTATCTACCGCTGCGGTAACGGTGCCGTGGTCAATACCCGTCGGAACGGCCTTAATGCCGCCAGCTTCTAACCTGTCGATAACTTCGTCCGGCAACAACGCAGTAGCGATGTCGACATCGGATACGGGCAGACCCAGCAGTGTATCGCGCACCGCGCCGCCCACATAACGCGGCCCACCATATGTGTCGTCAAGCACGGCCAGAACCCTCTTCAGGCCGTCAGCATGCTGCCACTTGGCATCGGGAAGGAGGGTGCTCGTCACGCCAGCCGCCTCACCAGGTTGGCGATGATCCCCGCCGTCACACCCCATATGCGTCGTTCGCCCCACTGAATGTCATAATATATTCGTTGCTGCCCGTTCCAAGCTGCCTCTTTCTTTATCGAATTGGCAGGATCAAGAAGAAAGGCAAGCGGCACTTCGAAATAATCTTCGACCTCTTCCGGATTGGGCCGAAGCGGAAGGTCTGGCGGAATGACACCGACGACGGGTGCGATGCTATATCCGCTTCCGGAGAAATAGGTGTCGGCCACGCCGATGACCTCTACTTGCATTGGCGGAATATTTAATTCCTCTTGCGCCTCCCGCAAAGCCGCCGCGATGGTGTTTTCGTCACCGTCGTCAACTTTGCCGCCGGGAAAGGCAACCTGGCCTGCATGGCTGCGCAGCCATGTTGGGCGCTGGGTCAAGATCACACCCGGTTCTGCCCGGTCAGTGATCGGGATCAAAACGGCTGCCGCGCGGTGATTATCGACACCGAAGTGCCGCTCATCCTCAATTTCGATGCTGAGCGCGGGATCAAGCGCCACTTGCAGCCTGTGCCGCCAGTTCATGCAGGCGCAGCCAGTTGGAATTGCGAACCCTTGCTCCAGATGCTTGGCGCGTCGGCATTTTCGGCAAGCGCCAGATTGGCCAGTTCATAATAAACAGGTCGGGCAAGCTTTGCCCACATTCCGCCGCGTACAAGCAAATATGGCAGACCGTCGCGCACTTCGATAGGATGCTCGGCGTCGGCGAACACAAGGTCGTCGGTGTTCAGGCGGAACGCGAGTGAGCGAGCCTGGCCTTCGCCCTCACTTTGAAGTTCAGCCGCGATGAAGGGGGCGTCGTCAACAATGATCGACAGCTTCTGCTGCGGCGTGACCAGCCAATGCTGTCCATCAGCATCGCGGCGCATGAGGCTTGAAAAGGCGCGTATCATCGCTGGCCGTGTGATTTCGCCACCTTGATGAAACCATTTGCCATCTGACGCGATGCGCATTTCGCTATCACCTGTTTCCGCAGGTTCCCAGCTTTCCACAGGCGGCAGTTTTCGGTTCGCAACAAGCTCAGCGATGTCCGACAGGTTGAGTTTGGCAAGATCAGGTGCTTCGTAAGGCATGCGCGTGCGTTACGGGCAAACCCGCCAATCGTCAAAGCTTAGTCCGCAGGGCCGAGCATACCGCTTACGGGTAGCTCCACCTTTGCTTCGTTGCGCAGTAACAATCGTCGCGGCTCCCACGGTCCGGGCAAAGTCCAACCCGAAGTGCCCTCGGCAGAAAAGCCAAAGCGTCCATAATATTCAGGATCGCCGATCATGACCATCGGCGGGTCGTGGGGTTTCGCTGCAGTAAGCATTAACTGCATCAACTGCTTACCAAGACCGCTGTTCTGGCGTTCGGTGGCTACAGCGACCGGTCCAACCAAGATCAACTCCGCTCCATTTATCCGCACTGGCCAGCACTGGATGGTTGCGACCAGTTCGCTGCCATCTAGAATAGCGAATGAGAGGTGTTCAACCGCAATCATACCCTTGCGAAGTAAATAGGCCGTGCGCAAATGGCGGTCCGCACCAAATGCATCGTCCAGCAGCCCGTTTAGCGCGTCTGCAGATATGCCGGATAGAGGCGTGATGTGCATGATAAACTGGCCTGTTGGATTGCCGAAGCGTAGAGAACAATATTGCCGCGCCCTGTCATTAAGGATCCTGTTTGTCGAATCGAATATAAGGCAACCGATAATAAGGACTGCTGCAAATTGCCTTTCGGCGGAACATCCGTTAGCGTTCCGGGCTTAGATAATTTCGTCATGCAGGAGACAAAATGGTGAACAATCAAGAAGTGCCCCACGAGACACCAGAAGCAACTGTTTCACCTTTTTCCGTACAATCCACTAAGCCAGTGCGCGCCACGAGAGATATTTTCGGTTATCTGGTGCTTATTGCGGGCGTCGGAGCGCTTGTGTGGGGCTTCGTCTCTGCGGTCGGTACAGGCTGGGGTTTCTGGGAATATACATCGGGTCTGAAAGGCGTCACTTGGGCGTTTTTCCTTGGCATTGGCGCGATATTGATTGGCCTCATCCAAGAATGGCGCGCACGCAAGTCCATCAACCCGCCACCGCGCACGCGCCGTTGGATTGGTATGATGGTTGCCTTGTTTTATGTTGGATGGGTAGGCACGTTTCTCATCAAGGCGTTCACGGTTCCTGCGATCCATGATGTATCCACTGATCTTGCCGATCCGCCCGCTTTCCAGACACTGCAACTTCGTGCGGACAATTTGGATAACATCCCCGGCGCGGACGATGAAGAAATGCGCGGTCTGACCCCGCAGCAACGCTGGAGCGTTGTGCATCAAAAGGCGTATGGCGACATTCGCTCAGTGCGGATCAACGAACCCGTGCCGATGGTCGTCGCCAAGGCTGCGCGTCTTGCCGAAGCACGTGGCTGGGATGTTGCAACGTCACTGCCAGAAGAAGGCCGTTTGGAAGCCACCGAAACCAGCGCATTTTTCCAGTTCAAGGATGACGTTGTCTTACGCGTCAGGCCATCGGATACCGGCGAGGGCAGCATCGTCGACATGCGCTCGGTCAGCCGGGTTGGGGCAAGTGATCTGGGTATGAATGCCAAGCGCGTCCGGTCATTCCTTGCCGATTTGACCGGCACGGTAACGGCGGCGCGTTAAAGCGCCGCCGCCGTTTCATTACTTCTTCGGGGTCAGCTTTAACAAGCGGCCCTGCGATCCAGCACGTTCATCCTCAAGTACCCAGATAGCGCCATCTGGGCCCTGTTCGACTTCGCGGATTCGCGCGCCCATGTCCCATTGATCGGCCTTGGTGGCATTTTCGCCATCCAGCTTTACGCGGACCAAAGCTTTTGCACCTAGGCCGCCGATAAATGCGCTGCCCTTCCAGTCTTTAAACATGTCACCCGAGTAGATCATCAAGCCGCCGGGTGATATCGCTGGGTTCCAGAAAACCTTGGGTGCTTCAAAGCCATCGCCTGCCGCGTGATCCGGAATATTGCGGCCGTCATAATGGTCGCCATTCGATACAGTCGGGTAGCCATAATTTGCTGCCTTTTTGACAAGGTTTAATTCATCACCGCCAGCGGGACCCATTTCCTGGTTCCACAAACGCCCTTGGGCATCAAACGCGATGCCCAATGGGTTACGGTGGCCATAGGACCAGACCTGCGACTTGACGCGGCCTTGGTCATAAAACGGGTTATCTGATGGAACCATACCGCCGTCGGTCAGGCGAACAATCTTGCCGAGATTCTGGTTGAGATCCTGCGCTGGATCGAACTTCTGACGATCGCCGCTGCTGACGTACAGCATGCCGTCCGGACCAAAGGCAAGGCGGTGGCCGAAATGGCCTTGACCCGAAACTTTTGGTTCCTGACGCCAGATGATTTGGACGTCGCTCAATGCAGGCTTGCCGCTAGCTATGTCCAGCTTGCCGCGCGCAACCGCTGCGCCAAATCCACCTTCGCCTGCTTCGGCAAAGCTGAGATAGACAAATTTGTTGTTTGCAAAATCGGGGTGGAGGATGACATCACCAAGGCCGCCTTGACCGCCATAAGCAACAGCGGGCACGCCTTCGACATCGACGACCGCGCCTTCATTCTGCCATAGCTTGAGCTTGCCCTTTTTCTCGGTGATCAGGGCGTAGGGTGTTCCGGGGACGAAGGTCATCGCCCACGGTTCTTCAAAATCTGCGACCACAGCGACATCGAAAGGCTGGCTGCTTGCGTTAGCCGGGGCGGCGTCGCTGACCGAAGGCTGGCACGCTGCGGCGAGAAATGATGCGCCAATCAGGAAAGACAATTTGGACATGATGCAAAGCTCCTTTTTTATATATGCCAGTTTCAATTGGGGAGTAACCATTCGATGTGCAAGGCACTTGCATATGAAAGCCTTCGGGGTTATACCGCTTTCATCCTTACATTGTGAGAACTTGGAAGGGCTGGCGCCACTGGGGCCGGCGCTGAAAGCCATTGCGTATCGAATAAGAAAGACTAATTTTGCCTGATCTGGATAAACTGAGCAGTTTGATCGCGCCCGAGGCGGAGGCGCTTGGCTTTTCATTGGTGCGTGTGGCGTGGTTTTCCAATGGCGCGCAGGGCAGTGACGAGCCGACCTTGCAAGTGATGGCCGAGCGTCCCGAGACACGGCAATTGAACATCGATGATTGCGCGGCACTGTCGCATCGCATTTCTGATTTGTTTGACGAGCTTGATCCAATTGTGGAGGCATATCGTCTGGAGGTCAGCTCGCCTGGCATTGATCGACCATTGACGCGTCTGGCCGATTTCTCCGACTGGGTCGGGCATGAAGCCAAGATCGAGCTGAGCGAGCCAATGGATGGCCGCAAGAACATTCGTGGTGACCTTGCCGGTGTTGATGGCGAAGATATCCATGTCGACGACCGCAAGGCTGGACGGCTGACGTTCCCATATTCCGCACTTGGTCATGCCAAGCTGCTCTTGACAGACCGCCTGATTGCGTCGACTGCCCCCATCAACAGCGATGGGGCGGACGAAGTAGAGGCCGAACCCATTCACGACGAAGCACAGGAAGACTAAGAACATGGCCAGTAGTATTGCCGCCAACAAGGCTGAATTGCTTGCAATTGCCAATGCGGTCGCCACCGAAAAGATGATCGACAAGTCGATCGTTATCGAAGCGCTTGAAGAAGCCATCCAGCGCGCCGCCAGAGCACGCTACGGTGCCGAAAATGACATCCGTGCCAAACTGGATACCCAGACCGGCGACTTGCGCCTGTGGCGCGTTGTTGAGGTCGTGGAAGAGGTTGAGGATTATTTCAAGCAAGTCGACCTGAAGCAAGCCGATAAGCTTCAAAAGGGCGCCGTTGTTGGCGACTTCATCGTTGATCCGTTGCCCGCTGTGGATTTGGGCCGCATTGATGCCCAATCAGCAAAGCAGGTAATTTTCCAAAAGGTGCGCGATGCAGAGCGTGAGCGCCAGTTTGAAGAGTTTAAGGACCGCACCGGCGAAATCATCACTGGCGTCGTGAAGTCGGTCGAATTCGGACATGTTGTCGTTGACCTTGGCCGCGCAGAAGGCGTTATCCGCCGCGATCAGCAAATCCCGCGCGAAGTCGTGCGCAGTGGTGACCGCGTTCGCGCGCTCATCATGAAGGTGCAGCGCGAAAATCGCGGACCACAAATCCTGTTGAGCCGTGCGCATCCTGATTTCATGAAGAAATTGTTCGCGCAGGAAGTTCCTGAAATCTATGACGGCGTCATAGAAATCAAGGCTGCTGCGCGTGACCCAGGCAGCCGCGCCAAGATTGGCGTCATCAGCTATGACAGCAGCATTGACCCCGTCGGCGCGTGCGTCGGCATGAAGGGTAGCCGCGTTCAGGCCGTCGTGCAGGAAATGCAGGGCGAAAAGATCGACATTATTCCATGGTCGGAAGATACTGCGACTTTCATCGTCAACGCGCTTCAGCCTGCTACGGTGAGCCGTGTTGTCATCGACGAAGAAGAAGGCCGTATCGAAGTTGTCGTTCCTGACGATCAATTGAGCCTCGCCATTGGCCGCCGCGGACAGAATGTCCGTCTTGCGTCGCAACTCACTGGCCGCGGCATCGATATCATGACCGAGGCAGAATCGAGCGAGAAGCGTCAGAAGGAATTTGTCGAGCGTTCCGAAATGTTCCAGCAAGAACTGGATGTTGATGAAACGCTGGCGCAGTTGCTGGTCGCTGAAGGCTTTAGCGAGCTTGAAGAAGTTGCTTATGTCGACCCGTCGGAAATCGCCGCAATCGAAGGCTTTGACGAAGGTTTGGCCGAAGAACTGCAGAGCCGTGCACAAGAAGCGCTGGATCGTCGCGAAGAGGCGAACCGCACCGAACGTCGCGAACTGGGTGTTGAAGATGCCGTGGCTGAGCTGCCGATCCTGACCGAAGCCATGCTTGTGGTTCTGGGTAAGGCAGGTATCAAGACGCTCGACGATCTGGCCGATTTGGCAACGGACGAATTGATCCAGAAAGCACGCGAGCCGCGCCGCAACGAACGCAGCGATCGCGAAATGCGGCGCAATCGTACCGAAGACAAGGCTGGCATTCTCGCAGTCTTTGGCCTTTCGGAAGAGCAGGGCAACGAGATCATCATGGCTGCCCGCGCGCATTGGTTCGAAGATGAAGATGATGCTGCGGCATCAGGGCTCAAAGAGGAGGACGCGATTGCAGCGGACGACTCTCAATGAGAACCGACACTCCCCAATAAGGAAGTGCATATTGTCAGGTGAGCATGGGACTCGTGCCCAGCTCATCAGGCTTGCCCTCGGCCCGGATGGCAGCATTGCGCCGGATTTGTTTGCCAAGGCCCCAGGTCGTGGCGCGTGGATTGGTGTATCCGAGGAAGAATTGTCCAAGGCGCTAGCCAAGGGCAAGCTTGCGGGTCTGCTGCGCCGTGCGTTCAAAACCGACAAGATCGACATCATCGACGACCTAACTGGCCGCATTGATCGCGGGCTGGAAAAGGCGTTTTTGGACCGGCTTGGGTTGGAAGCGCGGGCAGGGCATCTTATATTGGGCGCTGAGAAGATAGATTCCGCATCGCGTAGCGGCCAAGTTAAGCTGTTGTTGCACGCCTCTGACGCAAGCGCCGACGGCAGTGGCAAACGCGATCAGGCATGGCGTGTCGGGGAAGACGCCGAAGGCACCGGTAAGGGTGGCGTTAAGCTGCCTGTGGACCGGGACGCATTGTCAGCAGCGCTTGGACGGCAAAACGCTGTGCACGTCGCATTGATTAACCAAAAAGCGGCGGACCGGGTGATGCATCATCTTGGGCGCTGGCTAAATTTCAAAGGATGCAGTAATGCGCCACTCGATTCCGCTGCTTCGGTAGCGGACTTGCGGGGCAATGACGCTGACATCTCCGCAATTGACTGAGTAAGGACGGGTTCTGTTTCGATGAGTGATGATACCAATAATAAGCCGACTTTGACGCGCAAGCCGCTCACTTTGAGCCGCTCGCTGGAGTCTGGCGAAGTCAAACAGACCTTCAGCCACGGCCGCACCAACAAGGTGGTGGTCGAGGTAAAACGCAAGAAACTTGTAGGCAAGCCAGGTTATGCACCTGAGCCAGAAGTTGCGGCGCCGCCCCCGCCCCCGCCACCGGCGGCTCCTGTCGCTGCTGTTCCTAGGTCTGCGCCTGCTGCACCAGCGCCGCGTCCAACCGGCAATGACATGCTTAGCCGTCAGGAACGTCAGGCAAAGTTGCTGCGCGAAGCTGAAGAAGCCCGCTTGGCAGTGCTTGAAGAAAGCAGCCGTCGCGAAGCAGAGCAACGTGCACAGCGCGCAGAAGAAGAACGTCAGCGCGCACAAGCCAATCGTGAGGAAGCGGCAGCACCACCGCCCCCGCCGACACCTGCCGCTGCTCCGCCTTCCGCGACCCCTGTGGCAACCACAGCTGAAACTGTCGAACCAGTTGCTGAAGAAGCGACCAAGGACAGTGCAGCGCCGGCACCGCGTCGCTTTACCCCAGTTGAGGCACCAAAGCGTCCAGAGCGTGAGCGTGAGGAAGTTAAAAAGGCACCGCATCGCCCGACGCGTGGCGCTGCTGATGACCGACGCCAGTCGGGCAAGTTGACCGTTACCCGAGCGCTGGAAGGTGATGATGGCGCCCGTGCACGTTCACTCGCCGCACTGAAGCGTGCGCGTGAAAAGGAAAAGCGTTTGCATGGCGGTGGCAGCCGTCAGGCACAGGTCAAGCAAACCCGCGACGTGGTCGTGCCGGAAACGATTACAGTGCAAGAACTTGCCAACCGTATGGCCGAAAAGGGCAGTGACCTTGTCAAGGCGCTGTTCAAGATGGGTATGCCCGTCACGATCAACGAAACTATTGACCAGGATACCGCAGAATTGCTGGTCGAAGAGTTTGGCCACAACATCACCCGCGTATCGGATGCTGACGTCGACATTTTCCATGATGATGATGTAGATGCGAGCGAAACCATGAAGTCGCGTCCTCCCGTCGTGACCGTCATGGGCCATGTCGACCATGGAAAGACGTCGCTTTTGGACGCCTTGCGCGGTGCAAATGTGGTGTCGGGCGAAGCTGGCGGAATTACGCAGCATATCGGCGCATATCAGGTGAAGGCGAAAGATGGCTCAGTCATCACTTTCCTTGACACCCCGGGCCACGAAGCGTTCACGCAAATGCGTCAGCGCGGAGCGTCGGTCACCGATATCGTCATTCTGGTCGTTGCAGCCGATGACGGCCTGATGCCTCAGACGATTGAAGCCATCAAGCATGCCAAGGCTGCGAATGTGCCGATGATCGTCGCGATCAACAAGGTCGATAAAGAAGGCGCGAATCCGCAGAAGGTGCGTGAACGCCTGCTTGAACATGAAGTTGTGGTCGAAGCGATGGGCGGCGAAGTTCAGGACGTTGAGGTTTCAGCGCTGAAGAAAACCGGCCTTGATACCTTGCTTGAAAAGCTTGCGCTGCAGGCCGAAGTCATGGAACTGAAAGCTAATCCCGATCGTGCTGCTGAAGCTGTTGTAGTCGAAGCGCAGCTTGATAAGGGCCGGGGCGCGGTTGCGACTGTGCTTGTGAAGCGCGGTACGCTGAAGCGTGGCGACATCTTCGTTGTCGGCTCGCAGAGCGGCAAGGTCCGCGCGTTGGTCAACGACAAGGGGCAGCAAGTTTCTGAAGCTGGTCCAGCTACACCTGTTGAAGTGTTGGGCCTCACCGGTGTTCCATCCGCGGGCGACGTTCTGACTGTTGTTGAGAACGAAGCGCGTGCCCGCGAAGTTGCGTTGTACCGTAAGGAACAATCGACCAAGGTCCGTACTGCGCAAGTCACGCCAAATCTTGAGAACCTGTTTGATAATCTGTCTGCCACACGTGCGATGGAATATCCTGTGGTCATCAAGGGCGACGTGCAAGGTTCGGTCGAAGCGATCGTGACCGCGCTTAACAACATCTCGACCGACGATATCAAGGTCCGCGTTTTGCTCGCGGGCGTTGGTGGTATCACTGAATCAGATATGTTGTTGGCGGCGGCTTCCAACGCACCGCTCATCGGTTTCAACGTACGTCCAAATGCCAAGGCCGCTGCCTTGGCCAAACGTGACCGTGTGCGCCTGAAATATTTCGACGTAATCTATCACCTGACTGCCGACATCGCCAAGGAAATGGCGGGCGAACTTGGTCCGGAAATCATCGAAACGGTTGTTGGACGCGCCGAAGTCAAAGACGTGTTCAAATCCGGCAAGCGCGACAAGGCCGCTGGTCTTTTGGTCATCGAAGGCGTCATCAAAAAGGGTCTGCATGCGCGCCTTACACGCGAAGATGTCATCGTATCGAAAACGACGATTGCCTCGCTCCGCCGTTTCAAGGACAATGTCGACGAAGTTCGCGCAGGTATGGAATGTGGCGTCGTTTTGGCGGACACCAACGATGTCAAGGCAGGCGATATGCTCGAAGTCTTTGAGATCGAGGAGCGTGAACGGACGTTGTGATTTTAGCTCGGTCCTGAACGGGGAATATCATGGCTAAACATAACGACACTGGTCCTGAGGGCCGCTCGGTCCGCCTGCTGCGTGTAGGTGAGCAATTCCGGCATATATTGTCGGAACTGCTCGCGCGCGGTGAGGTGCATGACGATGTCCTCAACAGCCATAGCGTCAGCGTGACCGAAGTTCGGATGTCACCCGATCTTCGGCATGCGACGGCTTTCATTAAACCGCTGCTTGGTGTGAACGAGGCGGTGGTGCTTAAGGCCCTGCGCACCAACACGGCGTTTTTCCAAAAGGAAGTCGCTGCGCGCGTCAGCATGAAATATGCGGCGAAACTGAAATTTCTTGCAGATGACAGTTTCGACCAGGCAACACACATCGAAACTTTGCTCAGCGCGCCAAAGGTCCAACAGGACTTGGCGGAGGACGAGGCAGGCGACCCAGCCGACGACGCGGCGTAATGGCCAAGCTTTATTTCTATTATGCGTCCATGAACGCAGGCAAATCATCGACATTGTTACAGGCAGCATTCAATTACGGTGAGCGCGGCATGAAAGTCATGCTGTGGACCGCCGCGATTGACGACAGGCCCGGTTTTGGAGCGATTAGCTCGCGTATCGGCCTTGCAGGTGATGCCAGCCGGTTTGAACCGACTACCGATATAGAGAAGGCCGTGCTCACCCAGCATCATGAAACGCCATTGGCTTGCGTCCTAATCGACGAAGCGCAGTTTTTGACGAAGGAGCAGGTTTGGCAAACGGCAAGCCTCGCAGATAAGGCTGGCATCCCCGTTGTGTGCTATGGGCTGCGAACTGATTTTCAGGGCGAGTTGTTTCCCGGCTCAGCCGCATTGCTTGGCATTGCTGACAGCTTGGTTGAGCTGAAAGGTGTTTGCGATTGCGGTCGTAAAGCGACAATGAACCTGCGAGTCGATGAATTTGGCAAAGCTGTAATTGATGGGGCGCAAACTGAGATTGGCGGTGATGATCGTTACATCGCCATGTGCCGGAAACATTTTATCGAGGCGCGCGGGCGCGGCTAAGATTTCATTTGGCGTTCATCCAGATGCGGATAAGCTTTGCATCATGATGAACAAAGCCATCGCGATTTTATTGGCCGCTGCTGCGTCGGCCGCCCCGGCACAGGCCAAAAAATCCTCCGATTATGTGTGGCCAGAGCTGGGCGTTGAAACACGGATAAATTTTCCAAATGAAGGCGCAATCCGTAATTTTGAAGCCGACGGTGATGAGGGCATCTGGCTGGAGGACCGCCAACGGCGTTGGTATTATGCGGATTTCATTGGTAGCTGTCAGGAATTGAACTTTGCGCAAGCCATTGGATTTGATACGCGCGGGGCCTCCACTTTTGACAAATTCAGCACTATCGTTGTTCGTGGCGAGCGATGTCCGATCGCGAGCCTTGTTACCGCAAACAAGCCCCTCCCACGCAAGGAACGGCTGAAGATCCGCAAAGCGACGGTGGCCGCAAGCAAAGACGTCGTCGCTCCATCAAATTGACTTAAAGTCGCCGTGCCGTAAAGGGCTGGGCATGCATGGTTGGATCATCCTTGATAAGCCGTTGGGGCTTGGCTCGACGCAGGCCGTTGCAGCAGTAAAGCGCAACTTACGCACCGCCGGTTTTGGCAAGGTCAAGGTCGGCCATGGCGGAACGCTCGATCCGCTCGCGACTGGCATATTGCCCATCGCCGTAGGTGAGGCGACCAAGTTATGCGGGCGGATGTTGGACGCGTCCAAGACGTATGATTTCACCATCAGCTTTGGGATAGAGACCAGCGGTTTAGACGCAGAAGGGGAGATTGTTGCAACCTCGGACCATCGCCCGACGATGGCGCAGGTCGCGGCTGTTCTTGCTCAATTTACCGGCGCCATTGAACAAATCCCGCCTGTATATTCGGCGATAAAGATCGACGGTAGGCGTGCCTATGACTTGGCCCGGGCAGGCGAAGTGGTTGAGATGAAGTCGCGGGCCGTGACGGTCCATCGCCTCTCGATCAGTGACGTTGTGGCCGACGCTCCAATAGGGACCGTTACGCTAACAGCTGACGTCTCCAAGGGTACTTATATCCGAAGCTTGGCGCGCGACATTGCCTATGCGCTCGGCACCGTTGGCCACGTAACCATGCTGCGCCGTACGCGTGCGGGGCCGTTTAGCCTACAAAGCGCGATTTCGCTGGACAAACTCAATGCTTTCGGCCAAGGAGCCGCCCAAGAAGACATTATCTTGCCGATAGAGGCAGGGCTGGTCGACATCCCGGCTCTAGATCTCTCCCCGGAACAGGCAAGGGCAGTCCAACAGGGCCGCGTCTTGACCGGGATTGCCATGAAAGATGGGCTACATTGGGCGAGGGGCGCAGATTTGCGGCCTATTGCA
>JANPKN010000093.1:0-8640 GCA_031426075.1 Sphingomonadaceae bacterium | reverse complement strand
TTTGAGTCCAATTCTAACCAGCGCGAATCTGTCTTTTGTTGGTAACTGTCGAATACTGCGAAGGGAATGCGGAATGGGGTGCCCCAATTGCTATTCCACATCGCGACAACACCCACGCCGGTGGCTGGATCAAAAATCATGGTCGCGCGATAGCCGTCGACGGCGCCAGAATGACCCAAAAGCAGATTGCCGCCATATCTAAAACTGCGCCAGCCAAGGCCATAGCGCGCCTCCGAATTCGCCTGGCGCAATTCGCCGCCGTAAATCCTCGCGGTATTCACACGTGGAGATTGCGCGATGCGTAGCGTCGATGCGGGCAGCACGTCAGGTCGCTCACCCATCGTCGCCTGCATCCATCGTGCAAAATCAACAATATTGCTCTCGACACCTGCCGCCGCTGGAACGCGCCAATAGCTCTCTTTCAAGGTGCGTACGGTCCGGCCATTATGCGGGCGGGCCCAATCCTTCGCGCCGGTTAAGCCAGCCATGCCGAAATTGGCACTCTTCATGCCCAACGGCAGAAAGAAGCGCTCGCTGACCGCGTCGGCATATGGCCGCTTCGACGCCTGCTCGAATATCTCGGAGGCCGCATCAAAGGCGATATTTTGGTAGGTGTGACAGGAACCGGGCTGACACTGCAGTGGCGCAGCGGCTAGGCCCGCGCGCAGCAAGCGAGGATCCTGGCCATCCTCCAACCGTTCATCATAGGCGTTTTTGGTGAGGCCGGTTTGCTGTGAAAGCAATTGTTCGACACTCAACCGCGTTTCGGCACCCTCGGGCAAGCGCAGCGTCGTTCGGTAACGCGACACAGGCCGCTCCAGGTCAACAAGACCCTCGTTGGACAAAGTCGCTGCCATTGTGCCCGCAACGGTTTTGGAAACCGATGCCCAGCGGAAGACTGTTTCGAGTGTCACCGGAACATTCGTGTCCCGGTCAACCACGCCATAGGTGCGGATGAAACGCAGTTCGCCATCCTCCACAATGCCAATGGCAAGCCCAGCCATTTCCGACCGCTGGGCGATCGCCCCAAATTGTTGATCAAGCTTCGCATAATCGATTCTACCGCGCCATTCCTCTGGCTGGTCCGGCAAGTTCGTTTGCGGCTGTGTAAATTTGCGCAGCACCGCGGCGACCTGATTGTCAGCAGGCGCAGAGCGCATGGCATATAAACCAGTTAGCCCCAGCACAGAGACCGCAATCAAGACTGATAAGGTACGCCGCATGATACTGATCAGACTGCAACCTCAAAATGTGCGGTTGTTTTTGCTTTCACATCGTCAATGGACACGCCCGGAGCGACCTCAATTAGCTTGAACGCCGACGCTTTGTCGGCTCGCTGGAACACTGCAAGGTCGGTGATGATCATATCCACCACATTTTTGCCGGTCAGTGGCAAGGTGCAAGCCGGAATGAATTTCGGCGAACCGTCCTTGGCATTATGCTCCATCACGACGATGATCTTTTTCACGCCTGCGACAAGGTCCATAGCTCCACCCATGCCCTTGATCATCTTGCCCGGGATCATCCAATTGGCGATGTCGCCATTTTCAGCGACTTCCATCGCGCCCAGGACGGTGAGGTCAATATGACCGCCGCGGATCATGGCAAAGCTGGCAGCGCTATCGAAATAGGCGGTCTGCGGCAATTCGCTTATCGTCTGCTTACCGGCGTTGATGAGGTCAGCGTCTTCGTCACCCGCGAACGGAAAAGGCCCGATGCCTAACATGCCGTTTTCGGACTGAAGCGTTACTTCAAGACCTGGTGGGATGTGGTTGGCAACCAAGGTTGGGATGCCAATTCCAAGGTTCACATAATATCCGTCGCGCAATTCCTTTGCAGCTCGGGCGGCCATATCGTCACGGGTCCAGCTCAATGTATCAATCCATCTTCATCAGTGATTGGGTGTTCGGTCGGCAAGTCGGTCGGGTTCGCGCGCTCGGCGTCAACGCCTTCCCAGATGCGCGCAAGCGCCTCGGCCTCGGATATGCCTGTTGCCCGTGCCCAGGTCCTTGCGCCATGGCGGATACAATCAACCAAGGCGATTCCATAGCCCATCGGATCGCCACCCACAGGGACTGGATTGATGAAACAGGTCACTGGCCCGCCTTCTTTTGCCCATACGCGCAGAAATTCGCGAGAGTCACCAAGCATGTCGGAATAAGGGACAAGGTCAATTGGGACTGGCTTATCGCTCATTTGGCTGGCTCCCATTTGGTCTCGGCCGTGAAGATTTCTTCAAAGCCACCACGGATTGACGGACCATAGACAGGGTTGGAAAACAAGAACCAACCATTGCCCCACAAATCGGAGATTGCAGGATTTGTTGCAAGTTTGCGACGGTCCGACACGCTGAGGCCTTTGGCATTGAACGCTTGGGCAAAGTCACCAAGCTGGTCCCCGCCCAACGCGATGACGCAATATTTCGCGGCTATTGTGGCGCGCCGGCCATCTTTGCTTGAGCCCGTTGTATCGTCACCCATCAAGTACAGCGTCTCTTGATGCTTGAATTCACCGAGGCCCGCCATGCGTAGGGCGTCTTCCGTGCCTTTCGCGTTGGCCGCTGTGCGATTTGTGTTGGCGATGATTTTCACACCGGCGTCGCGCATGATCTTCAGCGCATCAATTGCACCTGGCATTGCCAGCGCCTTACCTGCACCGCTTTTTTCCCACTCATTCCAAATGGCCGGGTCAAAATCTTTGCCTTGCTCTGCCATGTACCGCATGGAACCGACATTCCAGATTAATGTCTCGTCCGCGTCGAATACGGCAGCCAGCGGCTTTGTGCCGCAGCTTTCGAAGCGGGGCGCATCGGGGGTAGAACCTTCGCCCAGCACCGCCTGAGACTTGATTGCGCGGTTCAATGCCTTGGCGCGCACATATTGCGCCATCGATTTATAGACCTGCGCGGAAGCTATGCTGCCCTCTGCGGATCCATAGAGCCATTGCTGCCCCGTTGGCGGCGATGTCGGCGTCGGCTTCTCCCCCACCTGCGTGGTGAGCGCCTCCTTGCTTAGAACTGGTGCGGAAACCTGCTGGCCCTGCGCTGCACATCCGGCGAGCGAGAGCGCAAGCAAACCGATCGTAAGGCGTCGCATTACGCATCCTCCCGTTCGCGCACGGTGCGGAACTCGATCTTTTTGTCATAAGGCGCGCCGACGATCATGCGCTGCACATAGACGCCGGGCAAATGGATGCAGTCGGGGTCAAGGCTCCCCACAGGCACCACTTCCTCCACCTCGACCACGCAGATTTTGCCGCAGGTTGCAGCAGGCAGATTGAAATTGCGCGCGGTTTTGCGGAAAACCAGATTACCGCTTTCATCGGCCTTCCATGCCTTGATGATTGAGAGGTCAGCAAAAATCCCAAGCTCGAGGATATACTCCTCGCCGCCGAACTCTTTTACTTCTTTGCCCTCGGCGACCAACGTGCCAACGCCGGTCTTGGTGTAAAATCCCGGAATACCAGCACCGCCGGCGCGCATGCGCTCGGCCAATGTGCCTTGCGGGCAGAATTCAACTTCCAACTCACCCGCCAGATATTGCCGCTCGAACTCTTTGTTCTCGCCGACATAAGACGAGATCATCTTGCGAACCTGTTTGGTGCGGAGCAACTTGCCGATGCCTTCATTATCAATGCCAGCATTATTTGAGACAAACGTGAGTCCGTTGACCCCGCTGTCGCGCACCGCATCGAGCAGGCGTTCCGGCAGGCCGCATAGGCCAAAGCCGCCGCTTGCGATTAACATATCGTCTTTTAATAAGCCGTCGAGCGCCGATTTTGCATCGGGGAAGAGTTTTTTCGCCATGAAATGCTCCAGATGGTGGGAGAGACGGAACAGCCCTTCGCCTAGACGCCTACAGGCGTGAAGGTCAACGCCAATAGCGCCCCCAAATCGTTTAAAGCTTGTGCACCACTGGTGACCTTAATGGCCGCCATACCCATGGCGGCTGCCGGTTTGCAGTTGATGCCGAGGTCATCGAGATAGATGCATTGCGATGGGGAAACCGCCAAAGCCGCACACATCATTGCATAAATGCGCGGGTCGGGCTTGCGTACGCCCACCTTGCTGGATTCGATGATATGGTCGAACGTGGCCATGACCGCCGATATTGCTGCGGCTTTCTCATCGCTCACCGCCATGCCAGCGCCTTTACCCGACGGCACATTGTTGGTGATGCATCCAAGCGCAAAGCCCTTGGACTTCAGCATATCGAGTGCGGCCACCATTTCGGGCCGAATGTCGCCCGAGAGGCATGCGATTACAGATGCACCATCAAGTTCATGCCCCAACACGCGCGCTTCGGCGGCGAAAAGCGCATCAAACTCTGCTGCCCCGCACTCCGCCCGTTCGAACTTCGCCCATGCATTATTATCAGGATTACGCGCATTCACACTGCGCACGAAATCCTTCGGCAAGCCGCGCTTTGCCTCCATGCGGTTAAATGCCTCAAATGGCGAAGACGTAATGACCCCGCCAAAGTCGAAGATGATAGTATTGAATGTCATGTTGTTCCTTAAGCGACCGTCGTACCGAACAACGCGCCAATAGCAGCCGTCGCCGCCATCGCGATCGCCCCCCAGAAAGTTACACGCAACACCGCCCTGCCGATGGGCGCACCGCCCGCTTTTGCGCCAACTGCGCCCAGAACAGCGAGGAACAAGAGCGCCGCGATTGATACGGTCCAAGTGAGATAAGGTGCAGGCGATAGCGGCACCATAGCCAAGGGCAAAGATGCGCCAATCGCAAAGGCAGCAGCCGACGCGAAAGCCGCTTGCACTGGCCGCGCGGCGGTGTGTGTTGCCATACCAAGCTCGTCGCGCAAATGCGTGGCCAGTGCGTCATGGGCTGTCAGCTTGTCGGCCACTTGTTCCGCAAGCGCACGATCAAGGCCGCGCCCTTCATAGATGCCGACCAGTTCCTCGCGTTCCTTGTCCGGGATTGTCGCCAGCTCATTCTGCTCACGAATGCGATCCGCATTTTCGGTGTCAGACTGCGAACTGACCGACACATATTCGCCAGCCGCCATCGACATTGCGCCAGCCACCAGCCCTGCAATCCCCGTCAGCAGGATTGTAGCTGGCGTCGCTTGTGCGGCTGCGACGCCGACTATCAGGCTTGCGGTCGACACGATGCCGTCATTTGCCCCCAGAACCGACGCCCGCAGCCAGCCGATGCGGTCAATCAGATGCGCTTCCTTGTGCCGTGGCATATGCCGAATTCCAATCCTAATATTGCAGCTTAAGCCCCGGCCGCGCCCATCGGGTTTTAACAAGACGCCCGCTGCCCGACAGGCAGATATAGGCGTCCATCATATCATCACCGCCCCAAGCGATATTGGTGGTGAATATATCATCAGTGGCGACAAATTCGACGAGCTCACCGTCGGGCGAAATGACGCTGATCCCGCATTCGCCGATGGTGGCGACGCAAATATTGCCATTGGCTTCTATCCCAAGGCTATCGAAGAATTTATAGCCTGAGGGGCGATACACTGGAATGCCGGGACCACCGGGGCCAGCATCGCCAGCGACCTTGCCCGGCGCAGTGATGTTGAACTTCATCAAGCGGCACGTGTAAGTTTCGGCGGCGTAGAGCGTATTGCCGTCTGGCGAGAGGCCGACGCCGTTCGGGTTGTTGGATGGAAAGATGACTTCCTCCAAATGGCTTCCATCGGCCTTGGCATAAAAAATGCCGACGACATCATGGCTGCGCTTAACGTAATCAATCTTGCCATGGTCCGTGAACCAGAACCCGCCATGCGCGTCGAAGACGATATCATTTGGCCCGCGCAGGCTGCAGCCATAGTCGCCCGATTTATAAAGCACTTCCACCGCGCCCGTATCGATATCGATCCGTTCAATTCTTCCGCCCGAATAATCCTTGGCAATGCCGTGCGGCGCCAGAAAGCCATTGGCTTCCATATATTCAAACCCGCCATTGTTGCAGCAATAGAGCTTTCCATCTGGCCCAATCGCCAAGCCATTCGGCCCGCCGCCGGGCTTGGCGATAACTGATTTGCTACCGTCGGGGTGGACGCGAGTGATCTGTCCTTCGGCGATTTCCACCAATATGACGCTGCCGTCGGGCATGACCACAGGGCCTTCCGGGAAGCGCAACCCATCGGCAACCAGTTCAAATTCTGCCATATTCTCTCTCCCTTTGCCGGCGACTAAGCCGCACTTATTCCTTAGGCTGGTTCCGTCGACGGAGCCGACCTGTCTCCCTCACCAAGTTCCGCCTGCATGTAGACGCTGTCAAGCCAGCGCCCGAATTTGCGTCCAACGTTGCGCATGCGTCCGACATCGGAGAAACCCATTTTGGTATGCAGCGCGACCGAAGCGGGCTCGCCGGCGCCGATGACGGCGATCATCTGTCGAAAACCACATGCGCTTGCTTGCTCCATTAAAGCGTGCATCAACTGAACGCCCACGCCCTGCCCCAGAAATGCGGGATCGACATAAATCGAATCTTCGCAGGTAAACCCATATGCTGGCCTGTCCCGAAACGCGGTCACATAGGCATAGCCCATGATCGCCTCATCACGCTCTGCGACGAGAAATGGCCATCCTTTGGATAATATTTCCGCGATCTTCCATTCTGTCTGCTCAGGTGTCCCGGGTATCGCGTCAAAGCTGGCGGTGCCATGCCGCACATGATGCGCATAAATGCGGGCAATCGCTTCGGCATCCGTGGCGCGCGCTGTCCGCAATATCAGATCAGTCACTGCGCCCCCCTTCATTCTGCATGGATGATGGCTGACATAATATTCCCGGCTTTGGAAGCCTTTTACCGTCTTTGATGTCGATCAAGGACTTTGCAGGGTGTAAGAGTAAAATAGATCGTGTGAGACCGGCGCATCATATCCGGCCAATAGGGAAGGAAATGGCGATGAAATCTATCATGGTACATGCAGGCGGGGATACTGCCTTTGAAAGCCGGTTGCAGGCCGGGCTTGACCTTGCACGTCGGTTCAAGGGGCATATGGCGTTGGTCTTGCCCCGTCCGACTCAGGACTATGTTGCGTTCGACATGTTTGGCGGCGCGCATTTCATCGCAGAAGCTTTTGAAGCGGCTGAAAAGGAGCGCGGAAAGCTCTGCGCGCGGATCGACGAACGGATGAAGGCTGAGGATGTGCCATGGGATTGGCAAATGTTCGATGGCACCACGTCCGATGCGCTGGTTAACGCTGCGCGGCTTGCGGATGTGTTGGTCATGTCATTGGATGAGGCAGGTGCGCCTGGCCCGGCGCGGGCATGGGTCAGTGATGTCGTAACGGCTTCGCGCACGCCCGTTCTGGCGGTGCCTGTATCGACCAAGCGCTTGTCCTTCGACCGGGCTATGGTCGCTTATGACGGTGGTTTCGAGGCCGCAAATGCGTTGCGCGCATCGCTGCCAATGCTTCAAGCGGCATCACATGTCCGAATATCGGAAATCGAAATTGTCCCTGAGGAGTTTCCCGTCACCGACGCCGCGACTTATTTGTCGCGCCACGGCATCAACGCCGAAATCGCAGTGGCCGCAAAAGGCGATCAGAGCGTCGAGGAGAGGCTATTGGCAGAAGTCGGCGCATTCGCCCCCGACTTCCTCGTCATGGGTGCCTACAGCCATGGGAGATGGCGTGAGACGTTGTTTGGCGGCGTGACCCGATTCATGCTGGGCGAGCTGGGCATACCGGTGTTGCTGGCGCATTAGGCCATGGACTCATAAAGATTGGCTTTTGCCCCCGTTCCATGCCAGCTTGGCTTGCAACGAGGGGGATTTAAGTGAAGCAGGACACAGCCGCAACAGCCCGGCCCATGGGGTTTTGGATGGCGCTCGCCTTGGTCATGGGCAGCATGATCGGGTCGGGCGTATTCCTGTTACCGGCAAGTCTTGGGCCCTTGGGTTGGAATTCAGTCATTGGCTGGGTGATCACGATATCTGGCGCGTTGTGCGTCGCCGCCGTCTTTGGTGCGCTCAGTAAGGCGCTACCTAAGGCTGGCGGGCCGTACGCTTACACCCGTGCTGCATTCGGCGATGGCGCGGGCTTTGCGATTGCCTGGGCCTATTGGATTTCCATGTGGGTCGGCAATGCCGCGATAGCGACGGCGGCGGTCAGTTATTTAAGCCAGCTGTTCCCCGTGGTCGGCACGCAGGGCGTTTCTGCCGCGATCACCATATCCATCGTCTGGGCGTTTACCCTGATCAATATTCGCGGCACGAAATTGGCCGGGCAAGTTCAGGTCATCTGGACGATTGCAAAATTGCTCCCGCTCATAGCTGTCATTGGGCTTGCGGCTTATGTATTGGCAACCCAAGGAACTGGCCTTGTCCGAACTTTTGCTGTCGCGGATATTTCCACGGCAAGCATTTCAACCGCGACGATCCTGACCCTTTGGGCCATGCTTGGCCTTGAGCTGGCAACCGTGCCAGCAGACAAGGTGCAGGACCCCGAACGCACAATCAACCGCGCCACATTGTTCGGTACCGCTGGCGCTGGCGGCATATATATTCTGGTCTGCTCGGCAGTGGTCCTGATGTTGCCAGTCGCAATTACCAGCGTCTCTGCTGCGCCGTTTGCTGATTTCGTGAGCATTTACGCTGGCACCAACGCGGGAACAGCCATAGCCGCTATCGGCGCGATAAGCGCGCTTGGTGCC
>JANPKN010000092.1:0-4655 GCA_031426075.1 Sphingomonadaceae bacterium | reverse complement strand
GGTTTCTCGACCGATTGGTGCTTGCGCTGAATCCCGGCCATGCACGTCACAGCAGCCGCTATGAAAAGGCGATGCAACAACGCAACCGACTGTTGTCAGGCGGTGTTGCTGCCGATCCGCTTTGGCTAGATGCGCTCGAGGTGCAAATGGCGGAGAGTGGTAGCGCTATTGAGGCTGCCCGCAATTGGGTTGTTGAGGCGTTAAGCATGCAATTGCTGGCCACGCCGTCCGGGCCGTTCGCCATGCCGCGGATCCAGTTGGTGGATAAGGTTGCGACGGCAGATGGTAACCTTGCGGCTGTGTGGCGGAAGGGTCGGAGGCGGGATGCTGCCGCCGGGCGCACCTTGGTTGGCCCGCACCGTGCTGACTTGGAAGTATTGCACAGCGGCTCAGGCCAGGTCGCTGAGCAATGTTCGACGGGCGAGCAAAAGGCATTGCTGCTTTCGCTTATCCTTGCGCATGCGGCCTTAGTATCAGCGCAGCGCGATGCACCGCCGATCTTGCTGTTGGACGAAGTTGCAGCGCACCTTGACCCGTCAAGACGCACCGCACTGTTTGGATTGTTGGCAGATACCGGTGCTCAAGTCTGGATGACCGGAACGGAGCCCGAATTGTTTAACGGCATTGGGACGTCCGCCCAATTGTTGCCAATTGGCCAGGTTTAGGACGCCCCCTCCTTATAAGGGAGGGGGGCGGTCCAATTAATCAGCTTTGCTAGGCTTTTTCGCTGCATTCTTTTTTGGCGGTTTTGGCTTGGCAGCCTTAGGTGGCGCAGGTGTTACCTCAAAAGTCGGTTGCCCGTCCTTGATGCGCACTGCAACTTCGCCGCCATGCACCAACTTGCCAAACAGCAGTTCTTCGGCCAGCGGCTGCTTGATCTTCTCCTGAATGAGGCGACCCATCGGGCGGGCACCGTACAGCTTGTCATAACCACGTTCCGTCAACCAAGCGCGTGCTTCATCGTCGAGCTTGATGTGCACATTCTGGTCGGCAAGCTGCAGTTCCAGTTGCAGAATGAACTTGTCGACAACGCGCGCAACAACTTCGGTCGGCAGATATGCGAATGGCACCGTTGCATCAAGGCGGTTGCGGAATTCAGGCGCAAACATCTTTTTGACGGCTTCGTCGCCCGCATCTTCCTTGCTGATGTTGTTGCCGAAACCGATGCCTTCTTTAGCCATGTCGCTTGCACCAGCGTTGGTTGTCATGATCAATATGACATTGCGGAAGTCAACGGTCTTACCATGGTGGTCGGTCAAGCGGCCATTATCCATTACCTGCAAAAGGATGTTGAACAGGTCCGGATGGGCCTTTTCGATTTCGTCGAGCAACAACACGCTGTGCGGACTTTGGTCGACGGCATCCGTCAAAAGTCCGCCCTGATCAAAGCCAACATAGCCGGGAGGGGCACCAATCAGGCGGCTGACGCTGTGACGCTCCATATATTCCGACATGTCAAAACGCTTCAATGGTATGCCTAATATCGAAGCCAATTGCCGCGCGACTTCGGTTTTGCCGACACCGGTCGGGCCGCTGAACAAATAACTGCCGATTGGTTTTTCAGTGTCGCGCAAGCCGGCACGGCTTAGCTTAATGGCGCTGGCTAGCACCTCAATCGCCTTATCTTGTCCGAACACAACGCGCTTGAGATCCGCCTCAAGCGTCCCGAGCGCGGTCTTGTCGTCCGTCGAAACCTGTTTTGGCGGGATGCGGGCTATCGTCGCAATCACAGCTTCAATTTCACGCGCTGTAATCAGCTTACGACGTTTCGACGGCGCAACAAGCATCTGCATCGCACCAACTTCGTCAATGACGTCGATGGCCTTGTCTGGCTGCTTACGGTCATTGATATAACGCGAGGAAAGCTCAACCGCCGCCTTGATGGCGTCAGGGGTGTATTTCACCTTGTGATGCTCTTCAAACGCGCTGCGCAAGCCTGAGAGTATCTTGATCGTGTCTTCGACACTTGGCTCGTTGACATCAATCTTTTGGAACCGGCGCAGCAACGCGCGGTCCTTTTCGAAGTGGTTGCGAAATTCCTTGTAGGTGGTCGACCCGATGCAACGGATGGTACCGCCGGACAATGCAGGCTTCAGCAAGTTCGACGCGTCCATCGCTCCGCCGCTGGTCGCGCCCGCACCAATGACAGTGTGGATTTCGTCGATGAATAAAATCGCGTCGGGCAGTTTTTCAAGTTCTGACACCACTGCCTTCAGCCGCTCTTCAAAGTCACCACGATAACGCGTGCCAGCAAGCAACGCGCCCATGTCGAGCGAGTAGATGACTGCAGGCAGCAACACCTCAGGAACTTGGTTTTCAACGATCCGGCGGGCAAGGCCTTCTGCAATTGCAGTCTTACCAACGCCCGGTTCACCGACATAGAGCGGGTTGTTTTTCGACCTGCGGCACAGGATTTGAACGGTGCGATCAACTTCGGCGGTGCGGCCAATCAGCGGATCAATGCGACCCTGCTTAGCCTTTTCGTTGAGATTGACGGTGAACTGGTCAAGCGCACCTTCTTTCTTGTCCTTCTTTGCCTTGGTGTCTTCGGGCTCTTCGCTCTTCTGTTCTGCGCCGGTGACTGGCCGCGGTTCAGCCAATTTGCCATCCTTGCCAATGCCATGGCTGATATACGATACGGCATCAAGTCGGCTCATATCCTGCTGTTGCAGGAAATACACGGCATAGCTCTCACGTTCGGAGAATAAGGCCACTAACACATTTGCGCCGGTCACAACGTCTTTTCCGGAGCTTTGGACATGGAGGATCGCACGCTGAACCACCCGTTGGAAACCGCTGGTCGGCGACGGGTCAACCTTGCCCTCCACGCGTAAGCTTTCCAGTTCGGTATCCAGATACGTGATGATGATGTCGGAAAGTTCGCCCAGATCGACACCGCAGGCCTGCATAACCTTGGCTGCGTCGGCATCATCAATCAGCGCCAACAACAGGTGCTCGAGCGTCGCATATTCATGCGCGCGGTCGCCTGCATGTTTCAATGCGTTGTGAAGGGTAGCTTCCAGCGACTCCGCAAATGATGGCATATTCTCGTCTCCTTGGAACTGAGTCGCTGTCTCGATTAATCTCTATATCGGCGCGGGCCTCGGTGCTTTCAAGCATGATGAGACATATAACGGTTTGTCTCCCTGCTTTCTTAGCTTTGGCCTTCGGTAGGTCATTTTTTGAACAGCGCGTCAGCGACGTTGCGGTGCTTGCTGGCAAATGCAACCTTGCCTTCGCAACGTGCGATTTCCGCCTTTAGCGCTGCGATGCGCGTCTCAAGTTCCGCCACGGACAGGGCGTCAATATCCTGCTTGATCAGATTGGTCAGAGGGTCGTCGCGGCGAAGCGGTATATTATCGTCGATATCCATAGCGCATATTTTACCTATGGGCTGTTGCTGTCAATATGAAGCTTGCCTAAAAGGCCGGTCAACAACGGGGGATGACACGCACATGGTTAAGCTGCCAGAATTAATGACGGCGATCGAAATTTCTACGCCTGGCGGACCCGAGGTGCTGACGCCATCGCATCGACCCCTGCCGGTCCCGCGTGCTGGCGAAGCGTTGTTGAAAGTTGCTTATGCTGGCGTCAACCGCCCCGATGTTATCCAGCGGAAGGGGCTTTATCCTGCACCCCCCGGCGCAAGCGATATCCCAGGTCTTGAAGTGTCAGGAACAGTTGTCGCTATGGGTGATGATGTCGACCCGACAATAATGGGTTCACGCTATTGCGCGTTGGTGTCCGGCGGCGGCTATGCCGAATATTGTCTGGCGCGCATGGATGTTTGTCTGCCGGTACCGGCGGGTATGGACATGGCCGAAGCCGCAGCTTTACCTGAAACCTTGTTTACTGTCTGGCACAATGTGTTTGAGCGCGGCTATGCTTCGCCCGGCGAGACTATCCTTGTTCATGGCGGCACCAGCGGCATTGGCACGATGGCCATCAAGCTCGGCAAGCTATTTGGCCTGACCGTTATCGTGACCTGTGGCTCCGACGATAAATGCGCCGCTGCCATAAAAATCGGAGCTGATTATGCCATCAACTATAACAATTCCGATTTCGTCGAACGCGTGAAGGCGATCACGAGTGGCGAGGGCGTGCATCTCGTGCTTGATATGGTTGCAGGGGGATATGTGTCACGCAACCTGCAGTGCCTGCGTGAAGATGGACGTCATGTCACCATAGCGGTGCAAGGTGGGATGACAGCGGAAATCAACATGGCCTATGTCATGTCGCGCCGATTGATGCTGACCGGATCCACACTGCGTCCTCGGACAGCCGAGTTCAAGGCAATGCTTGCGCAGGAAATATCAGGGACAGTCTGGCCGATGGTATGCGATGGCGCGCTGCGTCCAGAAATGGATAAGATTTTTCCGTTTGCCGAAGCCGCCGCTGCGCACCGTTACATGGAATCAGGCGCGCATGTCGGGAAAATCATGTTGGAAGTTTAACCAGCTTTATGGCTTCAGCGTTTCCACTGCCAAGCCATCCAGCCAACTTTTAACATCATTGGCACTCTTGTCCGGAATTTCTTCCATCGGGATGTGACCAACTTCTGGGTAAATGATTAGCTTTGCTTGCGGCATGGCTTCGGCGAACCATTTCGCCGATGTGGCGGGGATCAATTTGTCCTCTGCGCCCCACATGATCAT
>JANPKN010000091.1:0-12081 GCA_031426075.1 Sphingomonadaceae bacterium | reverse complement strand
GCAACGCCCTTGTTCCGATATTCTTCCTCGCCAGGAACGCCCATTTGCCGCCATCGCGCGCCGGTCGACAGGATCAGCGTGCGCGCCTTCAACGACGCGCCGCTGGCCAGCTTGATTTCGTGAAGCCCATCGGCTCCGGCTGGGATCAGTTCGACCGCTGTCTGCAAGTTCATGATGTCGACATCATATTCGCGAACATGCTGTTCCAGCTGGGCGGCAAGCTTGGGCCCTTCGGTGTGTTGGACCGAGATGAAGTTTTCAATTCCCATCGTATCGAGCACTTGTCCGCCAAAGCGTTCAGCGACAACTCCTGTGCGGATACCTTTACGCGCCGCGTAAATGGCCGCTGCCGCTCCAGCAGGGCCGCCGCCAACAACCAGAACTTCAAAAGGCTCTTTCGCTGCGATCTTTTCCGCCGCGCGGGCAATGGTGCCGGTGTCCAGCTTCGCCATGATCTGCGATAAATCCATCCGGCCTTGGCCAAAGGGTTCGCCGTTCAGATATATAGCCGGAACGGCCATAACCTTGCGCGATTCAACCTCTTCGCGGAACATCGCGCCGTCGATTGCCACATGGCTCACGCTTGGGTTCAACGCGGCCATGATGTTGATAGCCTGAATGACGTCAGGGCAATTTTGGCAAGACAACGAGAAAAATGTCTCGAATTTGAAGGTGCCTTCAAGCGCTTTGACGGAATCGAGCAGCTCAGCCTCTTCCTTTGGCGGGTGGCCACCCATATGCAGCAATGCGAGGACCAATGACGTGAACTCATGTCCTAGCGGCAGGCCAGCAAAATGCGTTTCCGCAGTGCCGTCCGCACGGCGGATTGCGAAAGAAGGCACGCGGTCGGCATGACCGTCATAGCGTGCTGACAACAGATGTGACTGCTCCGCCACAGCTTCCACCAGCGAACGCATTTCAGCCGACTTCGGGCTGTCGTCCAGCGTCGCGACCAGTTCAACGGGCGTGCGGAGATTTGCCAGATACGTTTTAAGTTGGGCAGTGGTAGCAGCATCAAGCATCGGGAAGAGCCTCTTTCAAGCGAGCACAGTCATGCCGCGCACGCACACGGCGGAAGAATTTGAAAAACGGTAAAGTGGGTGCCGCAATGTTCGCGCGGCACCCGGTATTGAATTTAGATTTTGCCGACGAGGTCGATCGAAGGTGCAAGCGTTTCGCTGCCTTCTTCCCACTTTGCAGGGCAGACCTGACCTGGGTGCTCACGCACGTAGATCGCTGCCTTGATCTTGCGGACGAGTTCAACCGCGTTACGGCCAACACCTTCACAGGTGATTTCCATGACTTGAATGACGCCGTCTGGATCGACTACGAAAGTCGCGCGGTCTGCAAGGCCCTGACCTTCGCGCAGGACGCCGAAGTTGTTGCTGATCACGTGGTTCTGGTCGCCCAGCATGTGGAAGTTGATCTTGCTGATTGCTGGCGAGCTGTCATGCCATGATTTGTGGCTGAAATGAGTGTCGGTCGATACCGAATAGACTTCAACGCCCATGGCTTGCAGATCGGTATATTGGTCGGCCAAGTCTTCCAGCTCCGTTGGGCAGACAAAGGTCCAGTCAGCAGGGTAGAAAAAGAATACGGCCCATTTGCCCTTTACGTCGGTGTCCGAAACTTCGACAAACTTGCCGGCTTTGTAAGATTGCGCTGTGAACGGCTTAATGCTTGTACCAATGATACCCATGTGAATTACCTTTGTTTTGTGGAGAGGTTGTTTTGATTGCGGTGCCTGAACAGCAAATTTTACATTTGGTCCAGCAACAGTTTTTACAATGACTAATCGTTTTTATCGATAAGATGTGAAACTGCAACGCGTTCGATGTGCGGACAGTTATTGGTTCAGACATAGCGGGCCAACATGCGGTTGACATCGACTCGCGCCTTTAACCGGCTCGCCAATAGAAACACGCCGCCAAGTTTTCGTTGCACAAACAAGGTATCCGACGGCGGGATGTGCCAGTTGCGCCGGTCGGCAGCAATGGTCATTCCTTCGTCGCGCATTTCGGTGACAAAGTCGGTTCGACTAAAATCGAATGGCCCCGGCTGCTGGATCATGGCAATCGCGGTTGCGACGAGCTTATCGATCTCACGTTTATTCTGCTGGGCGGTTTGCGCGTTCATGAATCCGATATCCAGAACAGCAGCTAAAACGCCGTCTCTGTCGCCAGCTATGCCCATGTTCAGCAAAGCCCGATATTGTGTGATCATGCTTTCCGGCAAGGCCCGCGTAGCGCCAAAGTCCAGCAACACGACTTGACGCGTTGTCGGGTCATAACGGTAATTCGCGAAATTGGGGTCGGTTTGCATCAGGCGGAATTCAAACAATTCGCGCAGCACGAGTTCAATCAACAAAGTCATGATCCGATCACGCTCCGCTTGAGGCGCGCTAATCATCGATTCAATCGGCACGCTTTCGATATAGGACATGGCCAGCACATTTTTGCCGCTCAACGGCGCGTAAAAGGCCGGCACCGCATATTCAGGCGTGTCAGCCAGCAACGTGCCGAACTGCTTCAGGCAGTCACCCTCACGCACGTAATCGGCCTCTTCATGCAATTGCCGCTTCGCCTCCGCTAGCAGCGTGGTGATATCGAGCGTCTTTGGAAGCACGTTGGACAACCGCAATAACGCAGCGACATTGTCCACGTCGCTGTCGATGCTGCGCCGGACGCCGGGATATTGGATTTTGACGGCGACATCCTGATTATCCAGCGTCATGGCCCGGTGCACTTGCCCAATGGAGGCAGCAGCAATGGGTTGGTCGTCAAAGCGGACAAATTGCGCGCGCCAGTCCTTCCCCCAATGCCGCGTCATCACCATATTCAGCTGCGTGGGCGGCATATGTTGGGCATCGGCGCGAAGCCTTGCAAAAATGTCGGTAAGCTCGGGAGGTAGAAAATCACCTGTATCCATGGAAACGAGCTGCCCAAGCTTCATCGCTGCACCCCGCATCTGCCCAAGTTGCAGCGTGACCCGCAACGCATTTGCCGGTGTCATCAGCAGTTCGCTGACCGTTGGCTTACGTCCACTGGCTAACTGTTTCGCACCATCGAGCAACATGCTCCCGGCGATGCCCGTTGCCATATTACCAAAGCGGGCGATGCGGGAAAGCCGACCGCTCGGGACGCGCAGTCCTTTGGACGCAAATTGATCAGGGGGCATGGGAATGGTGCTCTGGAAGGTTGGTAACTTGTAAATGAGATGCGCTGCGTCATTCGGCAAGTCAAAGCGCGTGAAGAATTTACAACACTCGGCTGTTAATCGCAGGTTCGGGAAGCGAATGTCACTTGAAGCGGGAAAATATCCAGTGCACCAGTGCCGTGTTGGGTGATGCATGCACAAGAGGAAAAACAAATGAAAAACAGGTCGTTAAGAGGCATCGTACTTATTCTGGCCGCCGGCGTCTCAGCATGCGGTGGTGGAAGTGGTAGTGGGTCCAGTGGTGGACCGGTCACTATTCCGCCCACGAGTTCAACCACACCTCCATCGCCGCCGTCGACGTCAACCACCTGCAGTTTGGTTAACCGCCAGAACTTCGCGGCGTCTGTCCTCAACGAATGGTATTTGTTTCCGGAAACACTGCCCTCTGCCCTTAGTCCGGCACCTTACACGTCGGTCAACGACTATATAGATGCATTGACTGCAACTGCGCGCGGGCAGGGGCGTGATCGCTTCTTTACCTATGTAACCTCGATTCAGGAGGAAAACGCTTTCTTCTCCTCCGGCGCGACAGCGGGCATTGGCGTCCGTTTTGCATTTCAAGGGAACCGCGTGGTTGTGATCGAAGCATTTGAAGGTGCTCCTGCACTTGCGGCTGGTATCGACCGCGGAACGGAAATTCTGTCAATCGGCACAGATTCATCGAATTTACAGTCGGTTTCGGAAATTTTAACAGCGCAAGGGTCAGCGGGCATCTCGCGCGCACTGGGGCCGAATACCGTTGGAACAACCCGCGTACTTCGGATCAGCGACGCGTCCGGTACACGCAATGTGACTGTCTCCAAAGCGGAGTACAATATCGACCCGCTGTCATCGCGATACGGCGCAAAAGTCATCGATGACGGAGGACTGCGTGTCGGCTATATCAACATGCGGACATTCATTTCCACTGCTGACAACCAATTGCGCACGGCATTTGCCGATTTCCGGGCGCAGGGTATCACCAATTTTGTGATCGATTTTCGCTACAATGGCGGTGGTCTGGTTTCAACCGCTGAGGTGATGGGAGACTTGCTGGGTGGAAATCGCTTTAGCAGCGACGTTTTTTCCGTAACCCGTTTCCGCGCTTCAAAGGCGTCAAACAACGAAACCCGCCGTTTCGCGCCACAGGCACAATCGGTCTCACCTGTGAAAATAGCCTTCATTGCCACGGGTGCAACAGCATCAGCCAGTGAATTGGTGATGGCTAGCTTCGCGCCGTTTTTAGGTGCCAATGCGGCTTTGATCGGCAGTAATACCTTTGGCAAGCCGGTGGGACAAATCGCTGTTGACCAAGCCGCGTGCGATGATCGGATCCGCGTCGTCGCCTTTTCAAAGGAAAATGCCGCCGGACAGGGTGATTATTATTCCGGGCTAGCTGGTACCATGAAGACGAGTTGTGCTGCTGCAGACGACATTACCCGGCCTTTAGGCGACCCGCAGGAGGGATCGTTGCGTGCCGCGCTCGATTTCATTGCCGGACGCAGCTGCACCCCCGTCGCTGTCGCGCAAAGTGCGCAAAGCACTTCATCACAAACAGAAAGGCGCGTCATACCGGCCCCGAGAAATGCCAACACGGCGCAGCGCGAAGTACCTGGGGCGTTTTAGAAACGGCTTTCCAGAAATCGTGTTGGATGACCTAAATCGGAGAAGTGACCGATTTGAGGGCATCCAACACGCTCTGGGCATGCTCTTTGCGGCAAATCAACAGGTCAGGTACGTACGTATCGGCCTGATTATAAACTAAGGCGCTACCATCGACGCGGCTGGTGTGGAGGCCGTAGGCTGCAGCAACCGCAGCAGGGGCGCAGTTGTCCCACTCATACTGTCCGCCGGTGTGCAAATAGATGTCGGCTTCACCGCGTATTACGGCCATTGCCTTTGCGCCTGCCGAACCCATTGGGATGCAATCGGCACCTAAAGCTGCGGCGACAGCTAATGCTTCTGCTGCGGGCCGAGTGCGGCTTACAACCATACGCAATTTTTCGGGGGGATTGGTCAGCGACGATGGCTGATCGCTCCTTAGCACTACATTCAACGCCGGCAGGGCGACTGCCCCGACCACCGGCACACCATCGATTGCAAGCGCAACATGGACGGCCCAATCAGTACGCCCCTCGCCATATTCGCGCGTGCCATCAACGGGGTCGATTATCCACACACGCGATTTGGTCAGGCGCGCCTTGGTATCCTTGCTTTCTTCCGACAATATACCGTCATCCGGACGTTGCTCGACAAGCGCATGGATCAGAAACTGGTTGGCAGTGTGATCTCCAGCCTTGCCAAGCGCCGTCAGCGACAACAGCCCACTATCGCGCAGTTGAAGGAGCAACTTTCCAGCCTCGTTGGCCAAGTGCGCGGCCAATATGCCGTCGTCAGCGATAATACTCATTTCAATGGCATCAGCAGACGCACAATATGCTCTGCTGCTTCTGCCGGGCTCATCTCAACGGTGTTGACACGAATATCGGGGTTTTCGGGTGGTTCATAGGGGCTGTCGATACCGGTAAAGTTTTTCAATTGCCCCGCGCGTGCCTTTTTATAAAGACCTTTCACGTCGCGGGCCTCTGCAACCTCAAGCGGCGTGTCGACGAATATTTCCACAAACTCACCCTCTGGCATCATGGCGCGCACCATATCTCGTTCGGCCCGGAATGGGGAAATAAACGCAGTCAGAACGATTAACCCAGCATCGGCCATGAGCTTTGCGACCTCACCGACCCGGCGGATGTTTTCAATCCTGTCGGTTTCAGTAAAGCCCAAATCCTTGTTGAGGCCATGGCGGATATTGTCACCATCGAGCAAAAACGTATGCCGGTTGAGCAAATTGAGCGTCTTTTCAACTTCATTTGCGATCGTCGACTTTCCAGATCCGGAAAGGCCAGTGAACCACAAAATCTTGGGCTTCTGGTTCTTGAGCGCAGCATGTGCTTCGCGGCCGATGTCGGTCGCTTGCCAATGGACATTTTGGGCTCGACGCAATGAAAAGTGAAGCGTGCCCGCCGCGACAGTTGCATTGCTGATCTTGTCGATCAAAATGAACCCGCCCAAACTGTGGTTGCTGGCGTAGGGTTCGAAAACGATTGGTTTGTCTGTCGAAATCTCTGCGACCCCGATAGCATTCAACTCCAGCGTCTTGGCCGCCATATGCTCCATATTGTTCACATTGACGGCATATTTGGGTGATTGCACGGTGGCCGACACAGTTTGAGTGCCCAACTTCAGCCAATACGCACGCCCCGGAACCAGCGCTTCGTCAGCCATCCAGACGATGGTGCATTCAAATTGGTCGGACACTTCAGGCGGGTTGTCTGCAGCGGCAATGACATCGCCACGCGAACAATCGATTTCGTCTGCAAAACACAAGGTAACTGATTGACCTGCAACAGCTTCGTCTAGATCACCGTCGAAGGTAACGATCTTGCTTATGGTCGAAGTCTTGCCCGACGGCAGGACGCGGATCGCATCGCCCGGACGAACAATGCCCGTCGCGATCTGTCCTGAAAAGCCACGGAAATCGAGATTGGGTCGGTTGACCCATTGTACAGCCATACGCAGCGGCTTGGCTTGGTCTGCGTCGTTATCAAGCGTGACGGTTTCCAAATGCGCGATAAGCGGTTGACCAACATACCAAGGCATATGCGCCGAGCGTTCCGTGATGTTGTCCCCTTTGAAACCGGAAATCGGCATCGCTGTGAAATCACTTATGCCAATGCTGGTGGCAAATTCGGTGTATTCGGCAACAATCGCGTCATATTTCGCCTGGTCATAATCGATCAGGTCCATCTTGTTCACCGCAAGAACGATGTTGCGAATGCCCAGCAGCTTGGCGAGATAACTATGGCGCCGGGTCTGGACGAGCACGCCTTTGCGCGCATCGATCAGGATAACGGCAAGGTCCGCAGTCGATGCACCAGTCACCATATTCCGGGTATATTGTTCATGTCCCGGGCAATCGGCGACGATGAATTTGCGCTTTTCCGTGGCGAAAAACCGATACGCGACATCGATGGTGATGCCTTGTTCCCGTTCAGCTGCAAGCCCGTCGACGAGCAACGCAAAATCTATTTCCTGCCCCTGTGTCCCCATCCGTTTGGAGTCGGATTCCAACGCCGCAAGTTGATCTTCGAAGATCATTTTGGAATCGTACAACAGCCGACCAATGAGTGTCGATTTGCCGTCGTCCACTGAACCGCACGTAATAAAACGCAGCAGCGACTTGTGCTGGTGGACCGAAAGATACGAATCAATGTCAGAAGCAATGAGCGCGTCGGTTTTGTAGATGACCGGCTCCGTTGTCGCATGTGACATCAGAAATACCCCTCCTGCTTCTTTTTCTCCATGCTGGCGGCCTGATCATGGTCGATCGCGCGTCCCTGGCGTTCGGAAGTGGTGGTGAGCAGCATCTCTTGAATAATTTCAGGCAACGTCGCTGCACTGCTTTCGACAGCGCCAGTCAAGGGATAGCAGCCAAGCGTCCGGAAACGGATCGAGCGTTCAACCGGCACTTCGCCGACGTTCAACGGGAAGCGTTCGTCATCAATCATCAGCAACATGCCGTCGCGTGTGACAGTGGGGCGCGGTGCGCTGAAATAAAGCGGTACAATCTCGATGTTTTCAAGGTGGATATATTGCCAGATATCGAGTTCAGTCCAATTGGAGATAGGGAAAACCCTAATGCTCTCCGACTTCGCCTTGCGCGCGTTGTAGAGGTTCCACAATTCGGGCCGCTGGTTCTTTGGGTCCCAGCCATGCGTCGCGGTGCGGAAGGAGAATATGCGTTCCTTGGCACGGCTTTTTTCTTCGTCACGCCGTGCGCCGCCAAAGGCGACGTCGAAACCATAGGTGTCGAGCGCCTGCTTCAACCCTTGCGTCTTCCACATGTCAGTATGCAACGAACCATGATCGAACGGGTTAATGCCACGCTCAATCGCCTCCGGGTTTTGATAAACCAATAACTCCATACCTGCGTCGCGCGCAGCCTTTTCACGCAGTTCGTACATCGCCTTGAATTTCCAGGTGGTGTCGACATGCAACAAGGGAAAGGGCGGCGGTGAGGGGTAAAATGCCTTGCGCGCCAGGTGCAGCATCACGGCGCTGTCCTTACCCACGCTGTACAGCATCACCGGCTTTTCGGCTTCGGCAACAACTTCGCGCATGATGTGGATCGCCTCAGCCTCCAGGCGTTCAAGATGGGTCAGGGTTTTGGTCATAGTTTGTTTCGTTCCTACAACCCCTCCCTGTCAGAAGTGCGTGCATGCAGCAAACAAGACATTCTTGCAGCGGCAATCACCCCTGTTTTAACGAACATTATCGGCTGCCACGTTGAATTGGCGATAACATTCCTTGAGCGCCCTCAGGCCAAAGTCACAAGGCCAATGACCGCCCCCGTCATCGCAGACGCCATATTGCCCGCTACCCAGCTTTTCATGCCAAGCGCAGAGACCTCTTTGCGCCGCGTTGGTGCCAAGGTTGCAATCGTTGAGACTAACAGACCGACGCTCGCCAGATTTGCGACCCCGCACAGCGCATACGTGACAATCAACTGGCTGCGTATATCGAAGGTGCCGGCGGGAAGCGCGGCCAGATCAAGATAGGCAACATATTCGTTCAGGATTGTTTTCGTGCCCATCAATGCCCCCGCCGCGGGCGCTTGCTCCCACGGAATGCCAATACTCCACATGAGCGGCGCAAATAACCAGCCAAAGCCGCGTTTCAATGTCAACGGCTGGCCATCTACATATGGTAACCAAGCGAGCATCTGATCCGTCAAATTGACGAGGGCAAACACGACGATAATTATCCCGATAACGGCGAGCACCAGCGTGACCCCCTCCATGGTGCCCCTGATAATGGCATCCATGGTACTTTCGTACTTTAGGTCAGCTTCGGCATTGTCGGCGCTCACTGTCCCGTCCCCGGGAATCATCAGTCGCGCAATCAGTACTGCGGCTGGCAGCGAAACAAGAGAAGCCACAATCATATGGCCAACCGCATTGGGCACCGTCTTTGACAAGGTAGTGGCGTATAAGACGAGAATCGCGCCTGAAATTGTGGCCATGATCAGAACCATGATCATAAACAGTTCAGACCTGCTCATTCGTTCGAACCACGCCCTGAGCACGAGCGGTGACTCGACTACCCCTAGGAACATCGTAGCGCCGCCCCCAAGGCCTACAACACCGCTCACCCCCAATGTTTTTTGCAATGCCCAAGAAAGCCCGCGCACCGCCGCCCGCAATACACCCCAGTGCCACAATAAAGCCGAAAGTGCAGAAAAGACGATGATCAGTGGTAAAATCTGAAACGCGACAATTATTGGCGGTTCAGCGCCGGGCTTCAGTAGAAACGGAATCGGCGCGCCGCCGGTGTAACCGAACATATAACTCGAACCGACCAACGTGGCCTTTTCGATCGATGACACTGCGTCATTAACATAGCCAACCAGCGTCCAGATGACTGGCACCCGCGTCACCGCAAGCGCGATAGCAATCTGCAAAAACAAAGCACCAAAGATCCACAGCCAGGTAGGGCGCGCGGCGCGATTTTCTGACAACCCCCAAGCCGTTAGCAGCAACGCGGTGATACCGATCAATCCTTGCACCTGCTGCAAAAAAGTTATTACATCCATTTGAATATCCAAGCTGCGTCAAACGGTTGCGGGTTTACATCGGCTTCTGACGTGCGCGTTCACCCCATATCTGACAAACGATTTGGATCAACGGTAAATGAGAACCATGCTATCGATCGGGTCGTCAAGTAGGCGTGTGCTCTGCGGAAAACTGCTCAGTGTTGCTATCATTCTCACCCGCTGCAAGTTCCCGCACACTCACACAAACAATAGTACCCTTAGAATCTGTCTTTTCGATCCAAATTTTGCCACCCATGGACTCGATTAGCGTTCTGGAAATGGAAAGGCCAAGACCTATGCCGTCTCCTTTAGAAGTGGTAAAAGAAGAGAATGGATCGGTGACGTCTCTCGCAATACCGGATCCATTGTCGATGACACAGATATCGATAAATGCATTCTTGCTTCGCTTCGTGGTAAATTTGATTTGAGGATCGGAACCGCATGCATCTTGGGCGTTTCGGATAAGGTTCACCAGAATTTGCTGAATTTGAACGGGGTCCACCATAACCATTGCCGTCTCGATTTCATTGTGTTCAAATTTTGCTTTGGACTCGGGATTGGCACCTTTAAACTGGAATATAGCACCGGTGATCACTTCAGAGATCAAAATTGGCACGGACCGTGACTGGCCACTGTCGACCATGTTTCTGACCCGCCGAATTATTTCGCCCGCATTATAGATCTGCTCACGAACTTCCAAAAGTGCAGCGACGACCGCATCGTTTTTCTTGTCATCCTGCCCAGAGATCATGCGCATGCTACCGCTTAAATAATTAGATGCTGCCGTAAGAGGCTGATTTAATTCGTGGGCCAGCGTGGCTGCAATCGCGTTAATCGCATCCAACTTTGACAACTGGCCGACTTGCTGTTGAAGGGATTCCAACAATTTTCGCGGTGTCACATCCTGGTCAGTACCATGAATGCCAATCAATTGTTGAGCTGCATCATAATGGGGAACTGACACGATGCGACGATGGCTAATGGCACCGCTTGGCAACCGCGCTGCTAACTCAAACTCGTACCTTCCACCTGACGCGCTACTATGCGTGAGTGCCGTTTTAAATATCTGGACCCCATGCTGCCCCACAAGCTTTGCAAACTCCTTGAGCGATACTATATTTTCATTGGCTCGACGCTCGTACATGGCACACAGATCAGCTGACCAGCGGAACTCCTTTCTCTTGATGTCGAAGCTCCAATCGCCCAGCTTTGCAAGTTGTTGTGCCTCCTGCAGTCGCTGGTTAGCGATCAAAATTTCTGCCTCATGGGCAAACCGGCGCTTCGTAATCGTGATCATAAGCCACGCCGCCAGTATTGTGGCCAAAGTGATTATGGCTCCACCTGCAAAATATCCGTTTGCTCTAGCTTGCACAGGTGCCAGTGTCGCGGGTTCGGAAACTCCGGATGTTACAAAAAGATTATATTGGGGCAATCGGCGGTGGCTGAAATACCGAACCAGGCCGTCAAGCGAACTGGGCCCAACATAGCTTCCATAGGGAGCCTCCTCTTGCATCCGCATCACGAACTTGCCGCGAAGATTCTGACCAAAGCTGAGTACATTTCCTTCACGCCGGGCACGCGTAACCCCATCCAAACCGATTACGGAAACCAAATCTGTCTTGTCGAGCTTCGCGTGTTGCAGAAAATCGGTTAACTCCCTCGGACGAATCTGGACGCTTACCGTGCCGGCAAAACTTCCATCCGCCAGGTTGACCCGGCGTGACAACAATAACAGCCATTCTGCACTGAAACGAGAGCGAGCAGGCGGATTCACTTTCAGCGCAGTCGAAGGCTGCGACAAGTGCCCGCGAAACGGGTCGGTGTTAAACAGGTTTATAGCTTCCGGATGTGGTCTGGCGCTAGTCGCGACCAAATCTCCATAGCGATTTATTACGTTGATTTCGCGTAAAGCTCCTGAACGGAATGCTGTTTCGTCAATCTGCTGAATGGCAATTGGACTGGCCGCCGCATTTTGCAAGATGCTGGCATAATGATCCGCGATATAGGACGTGGCGATATCTGCCTCGTTCAAAGTACGAACCACATATTGCTCAAACGCCATAACCCTCTGGGTGTTAGCACGAATTGCGGCGTCGGCGGCCTCTTGCCGCTCATAACGCACTTGGGATATGACAAAAATCCATAGCAATATGACAATGCTAAGCGACGCGACCACTATTGCCTGTATGATGGGGGCGCTGGTAGAGCGGTTCATATGCTGACGCGCGTGTAAAAAG
>JANPKN010000090.1:0-25284 GCA_031426075.1 Sphingomonadaceae bacterium | reverse complement strand
CGTTGATGTCCGCCGGGCGTTCGTCATCCCATCCGCGTTCGCGTACTTTGCGGCTCAGATAACCAACCAATTTTGCCTGCGTGGTCGCATATTTGCCCACATAATGCAGCGCCAGTTGACGCATCCGCTCATCATTTAACGGTGGAGCAGGCTTTTTGGCGGGACGTGGTCTGTTCACGCCCTATTCTTGCCACAGTCGGGTCGAAATTTGAACTGGTATCCGCGCCTAATGAAATACGCTAATACAGATAAAACGGGCCGTCGCCCAAATTCTATGGGAAAATTTATGAGCGCACTCGCATCCACGCCAACGCAGGACAGCTTGCCACGCCGTTTTTCCGATTTCGAAACCTTGGGCGCAGCGCTCGATTACGCTGCCCTGGGCAAACGCGGGCTGAATTTCCACGATATGCGCGGCCAGTTGGCACGGCCTTATCCTTATAGCGAAATGCGTGAAGACGCGTTGAAAATGGCCTATCGCCTGATCAGCCATGGCATCCGCAAGGATGACCGCGTTGCCTTGGTTGCCGAAACGGGCCCCGATTTTGCCGCTTTGCTTTTTGGTTGCGTCTACGCTGGCGCGTGGCCAGTGCCATTGCCGCTGCCGACTTCTTTCGGCGGAAAGGAAAGCTATGTCGATCAACTGTCAGTGCAGTTGAAAAGCTGTGATCCTAAGATATTGTTCTTTCCAGCCGAATTGGCTGATATGGCCAACGATGCGGCGCGCGCTTGCGACGTTGAGGGCATTGATTGGGAAAGCTTTGGCGAGCTGATTGCGTTGAAAACCGACTTGCCATCGGCGAACACTGACGAGATATGCTATTTGCAATATTCCAGCGGATCGACCCGTTTCCCGCATGGTGTGGCGGTGACGCACAAGGCGCTGTTGAATAACCTGTCTGCGCACTCACACGGCATGGAAGTGGTCGAGAGCGACCGCTGCGTGTCATGGCTGCCATGGTATCATGATATGGGCCTAGTCGGTTGTTTCCTGTCGCCGGTGGCGAACCAAGTTTCGACCGATTATATGAAAACCGAAGATTTCGCGCGCCGCCCCCTGGCGTGGCTTGATGTCATCAGCGCCGCAGACGGAACCGTCATCAGCTACTCGCCGACATTTGGTTACGACATCTGTGCGCGGCGGATTTCCAGCCAGAGCCACGTGAACGACCGCTTTGACCTTTCAAAATGGCGGCTTGCGGGCAATGGCGCGGACATGATCCGCCCTGACGTGATGCAGGCATTTGTCGATGCATTTGGCGATGCCGGTTTCAAGGCGTCGTCTTTCTTGCCAAGCTATGGACTTGCCGAAACCACCCTTGCGGTATCGATTATGCCGCCGGGCGAAGGCATTCAAGTTGAACTGGTCGAGGAAACCGAGCTGACGGGCCACCCCGGCGCGCCTGACCGTCCGATCCGATATCGCGCCATCGTCAATTGCGGCCGTGCCGTCAAAGATATGACCATCGAGATCCGCGACGAAAACCGCAAACCTTTGGTCGACAAAACAATTGGCAAGGTGTGGTGCACTGGCCCGTCGTTGATGAAGGAATATTTTCGCGACAAGGAATCGACCGACGCATGCATGGTCGACGGCTGGCTTGACACAGGCGACATGGGGTATCTGTCGAATGGCTACATCTATATCGTTGGCCGCGCGAAGGACATGATCATCATCAATGGCAAAAACCATTGGCCGCAAGATATCGAATGGGCAGTCGAACAATTGCCTGGTTTCAAGGCTGGTGATATTGCTGCTTTTTCGGTCACAACACCCGGCGGCGAAGAAACGCCAGCGGTGCTTGTCCAATGCCGGACGACGGACGAAGTCGAACGCGCCAAGTTGCGCGAACAGATCCGCGACAAAGTGCGTTCAGTAACGGGCATGAACTGTGTCGTGGAGTTGGTGCCTCCGCGCACTTTGCCGCGCACGAGCTCAGGTAAGATGAGCCGCGCAAAGGCCCGCAATCTCTATCTTTCGGGCGAAATACAGCCCTACGCAATCGCCGCCTAAAGCGATCTTCGCGCGAAGCAATCCTTACGTTCTGCAATGATTTTCGAGTGTCGGGAAGGCCGAGGCCACACTTGCTATCGTTTGCAAGAAGTCTGGACCAATTCGAACGGTTTTTTTCGTATTTCCTTACCTTTGGGTAACGTTCTTTCCTTAAACCCAAAAGGTGATTAAAAAAGACGCGTCCTTTGAATTACCGTCCGAGCTTTCTTACAAGGCTTTACTTGGGCTTGTAGAACCCGTTGGGCTCGACGGCGACGTCATGCGCAACATTCAGGCGCGCAGCATCAGGCAACGCACAACCTTGCGGGTCGCGCTAAATCTGACCTTCGCCATCATGGTCATTTTCCTTTACCGCGGGATCGCGCCAGCTTGGTCAATCATCACATGGTCTGTGCTGTTCTGCGGATTTCACGTAATTGCCTTCTACCAATTTGGCACAAAGTGGGTGTGGGATCGGCCTCAATATAATCGCGACGACGTACGGCGATTAAACACGCATTCGGCGATTACTGCCGTGATGTGGGGTTCGGCCTTCGGATTTCTCGGGACAAGCGGCTCGATCATGGAAATGCTTGGTCTGTGGTCCATAGTCCTTGGCATGATGGTCTACGCTTCATTGTTGTTGCCGACAGCTCCGATGGCTGCGACAATTTTCATTGGTGTGACAAGCTTGTGTGCCAGCCTTGGGTTTGCTTATCACGGCGGTTATTATCTGGCAGTCGCGGCGACTGGCATAGGCGCTTTGCTTGTCATGGCCTGTCTGCAATCCGCCCGTGCGCAGATTTTGTACGAGGTCGCCAATAGCATCGTGCAGGAAAAATCGGAGACGGTTAGCCTGCTTTTACGGGAATTCGAAGACAGCGGCGCGGATTGGCTGTGGCAAACGGACGTGTCGCGTTGCGCAACGCACGTTTCGCCGCGATTTGCATATGCCCTTGGCACCGACACGAAATCGGTGGAGGGGCAGCCCTTATTGAAGCTGATCGCTGGTGATGCGTGGGAACTGGGTGAATATCCTGCTGAGTTGCATGAACTGGCGGACCGGCTGAAGCGGCGAGAATCGTTCAGCAACCTGATCGTTCCGGTGACGTTCAAAGGCGTGCAGCGGTGGTGGGAATTGTCTGCCTCGCCGCGTCATTCCGAAGATGGCAGCTTTCTCGGCTTTCGCGGTGTTGGCTCAGACGTGACCGAGCAGCGCGAGTCCGCAAATAAAATTTCGCATTTGGCACGCTTCGACACATTGACGGGCCTGCCAAATCGATTGTTTCTAACCGAGACGCTTGCGAATGCGTTGAAAGAGGCCGACCAATGGCGGCGTCGCTGTGGCTTTTTGATGATTGATCTTGATCGGTTCAAGGCCGTGAACGATACCTTGGGACATCCTGTTGGCGACCGGTTGCTGGCTCAAGTTGCGCGCCGGTTGCAGTTGATCATGACCGCAAACGAACTATGTGGCCGATTGGGCGGCGATGAGTTCGCCGTGGTCATCAACGACGCATCTGACGCCAATTATGTCGCTACACTTTCGCGGCGCATCATAGAAAGCCTGTCGCGGCCTTATGATGTGGACCAGAATACTCTCTTCATTGGCGCAAGTATCGGCAGCGCGCTTGGACCTGTCGATGGACGGACGGTTGAACTGCTGATGCGTAGTGCCGATTTGGCGTTGTACCGGTCAAAGGACCAGGGCGGCAACATGCATCATAGCTATCAGCATAAATTGCACGCCAATGCCGAAGAGCGCAGGTTGATGGAATTTGAACTACGCGCTGCATTGGAGCGCGAGCAACTGCATGTTGAATATCAGCCCGTGGTTAATGCGGGCGACGACAATGCGCTTGTGGGCTTTGAAGCCCTGCTGCGTTGGGTCAATCCCAAGTTCGGCAATGTCTCACCTGCCAAATTCATTCCGGTTGCCGAGGATGCTCGCCTTATCGTTGGCATCGGTGATTTTATCCTTCGCCGTGCATGCAAGGACGCCATGAGTTGGCCGGAATCGACGCGGATCGCTGTCAATATTTCGGTGGATCAACTCACCAGTGCCAATTTTGTCGAAACGGTTGTTTCGGCGCTGCACGATAGCGGTCTTCCCGCTTGGCGGCTTGAGCTTGAGGTGACCGAAAGCATATTTTTGCGCGATGGCACGCTCGCTGTGCAGGTCCTCGAACGGATTAGAGGCCTTGGTATCAAGCTGTCGCTTGATGACTTCGGCACGGGCTATTCCTCTCTTGGCTACCTGCGCAATGTCCGCTTTGACACGATCAAGATTGATCGCAGCTTTGTGCAGGGTGCCGCAAAGAACAAAGCGGAGAGCCTTGCCATCATCCGGGCGGTTGTTGCGCTTGCTGATAGCTTGAACATCGCGACCACTGCTGAAGGCGTTGAAACCGAAAGTGAGCTTGCGATGATTCAATTGTTGGGCTGCAAAAAGATCCAAGGCTATTATTTCGGACGCCCTATGGTGTTTGCTGACAGCCTTGAACTGTTCAAAAGGCCTCGCCGCGAAGTGGCTTGACGCCGCTTAAAGGATTTCGCGTACCTTCTCTTGAGGTCGACAAAGTCGCACGCCTTTAACTGTTTCAACAAATGGCCGTTCTACCAGGATGGGGTGTTCAACCATTGCATCCAATATGCGTTCCGATGATGCACCATCGATGAGGCCAAGCTCTTCGGCGGGTGATCCGCGGGTGCGTAATGCATCGCGCGGGGTGAGGCCAGCATCGCGAAACAGTTGCTCAAGCTTGTCGCGGCTAAAGTTCTGTTTGCGATATTCGATGACTTCAATTGTGATTTCTTCAGCTTCCTGAAGAATTGCGAGCGTTTTGCGCGACGTTCCGCATTCTGGATTGTGCCAAATTGTTGCATGCATGGACCTAAATCTCCTTGGTCGAGATCCCGATATCGCAAAATTTCGCTGAGATGCAAAAGCAATCAAACAGTTTGTACAATTTTCAATTGCATATGATAACGATTCTCAATAGTGACCTGAAATCGAATTGCGAGTCATTCGCAATAATTACAAAAAGGTCTGTAATGTCCCAATCTTCCGTGTCGTTGATCGCTTTAATGTCCGCTAGCCTGTTGGCCGTTCCTGCTGTGGCCGATAATGCCGTGGCTGACATTGAGGCCAACGACGATAGCCGGACGATTATTGTTACGGGCCTGAGCGACGGCTATCTTGCGACAAACTCAGTGACGGCAACCAAGACTGATACCCCGCTCATTGATATTCCGCAGACGATCAATGTTGTGACCCGCGACCAGTTGGACGATCAGGCGCACCACTCGCTTGCTGACATCTTGCGGTACATTCCGGGCACAACCGTTGGCCAAGGCGAAGGCAATCGTGACCAAATTACATTGCGTGGCCAGAACACGACTGCTGACTTCTTCCTCGACGGCGTCCGCGACGACGTTCAATATTATCGCGGACTGTATAACATCGAACGGGTTGAAATCCTTAAAGGGCCCTATGCCTTGATATTCGGTCGCGGCGGCGGCGGCGGCATTATTAACCGCGTGCAAAAATCCCCATTGAGCGACGATGTCATTTATGCAGGTCAAGCCAGCATAAACAGCCTTGGCGCGTACGATGTGTCCGCTGATTTCAACGCACCCCTTGGTGACCGGGCAGCCGTGCGCGTAAACGCAGTTTACGAAAATCTGGATAGCCATCGCGATTTCGTCGGTGGCGAACGCTATGCGTGGAACCCGTACGTTGCGTTCAACCTCAATGATGCATGGAAGCTTGGGGTATCTTACGAATATGTGAACGACGACCGCACCACTGACCGTGGAATCCCGTCGATCGCCACTGGCGCAGGCCAGCCCAATCAACCGATTACAGGCTACCGAGACCAATTTTTTGGCATTCCCGGCGCCAATCGTACGCGGTTGGAGGCGCAAATTGCAAAGTTGCGGCTTGATGGTCAGTTGACGCCAAATCTTAGCTTCAGCGGAACGATGCTATATGGCGATTATGACAAAATCTATGTGAATGTATTCGCCAATGGTGCCGCCACTGCGCAGAATGGCACCGTCGCATTGGCCGCTTACAGCGACCCAACCAAGCGTGAGAATTTCATCGCGCAGGCCAATTTGGTCTGGGATGTCGAAACAGGGCCGCTTGCGCATAAAATCTTGGTCGGCGCAGAATATGGCGATCAGAAATCGGCCAACCGCCGGTTCAACGGTACGCTCTCCAGTGCATCGTTAAACCTTGCTAATCCGATATTCCCTACAGTGTCTTTCAATACACTGGCGCGCGACACGGTGTCGGACGTCGAATTTTTCTCTGCTTATGTTCAGGACCAGATCAGCCTTGGTGACCAAATAGACGTTGTCGCCGGCCTTCGCTACGACAGCTTTGAAATCAGCGGCTCCGACCTGCTGCCAGCGGTCGACCGGCCCTTTGCCCGCAAGGATGAAAAAGTCAGCCCCCGACTTGGCTTGATTTTCAAGCCGCAGGAAAATATCTCGCTTTACGGCAGTTACAGCCAGTCGTTCCTACCCCGGTCTGGCGACCAGTTTCTGGCACTTACGGTATCGCAGGAAAATCTCGCGCCAGAGAAATTCACCAACTATGAAGTTGGCGCAAAGTGGGATGTCCAGCCGAATTTGAACCTGACATTGGCGGTATTTCAGCTGGAGCGTAGCAATGCCACTACGCCCGACCCACTTAATCCACTGGCGAGCATCAACATCGGTATGACACGCACGCAAGGCGTTGAGCTGGCGGCCACGGGCAAGATTACTTCTTCGTGGCAAGTACATGGTGGCTATAGCTATCAGGATGCGACATTGGCTGGCAATGATAGCGTGCGTCTCGCTCAGGTCCCAAAGCATCAGGCTAGTTTGTGGAACCGCTACGACTTTAGTGATGCCTTTGCTGCAGGCGTTGGCATCATTCACCAGTCGAGCCAATTCGCAGCCATCCGGACGACAGCCAGCACTACAAAGCTGCCCGCATTTACCCGGGTTGATGCCGCGCTATATTATGACGTGAGTGACGCATTACAATTGCAACTGAATGTCGAAAATCTGCTGGACACGACATATTATTCGGACGCGCATAACAATAACAATATCTCGACGGGGGCACCGATAAACGGTCGTTTCACGATACGCGCGAAGTTTTAAACAGCAGTAACTGCGGCGGCGTGGGCCTTGGCGTTTTGGACATAATGCGCAACGCCAAGCTTCATACCCATGACCGCTGCATCATCGAGATCGCGGATGAAGCGCGCTGGCGAACCTGCCCATAATTGCCGCGATAATATCCGTTTGCCTTGCGTAAGCATCGCGCCCGCCGCAAGCATGGCATCGCCTTCGACGACTGCGCCATTCATCACCGTAGCGGATAGGCCGACAAAGGCGCGGTCATGTAAAATGCAACCGTGGAGCATCACATTATGCCCCACCAACACATCATCTCCGATGATGGTCGGGAAACCGTCCTCGACCCCTGGAATGGGGCCATCGCAATGGACGATGCTGCCATCCTGAATGTTTGTGCGCGCACCAATCACCACGCGATTGACCTCAGCCCGGATGACGCAATTGTACCAGATGCTTGCCTCTGGCCCGATGGTCACGTCACCGATAATACGGCACCCCGGCGCAATAAATGCGCTTTCGTGGATTTGCGGCGTTTTGCCGTTCAACGTGATGATGCTAACATCTTGGCGCAAATGCATCGTCATTCTTTCCAAAATGTAAGGTGCGGAAGCACCGACGCGTAATCATCTGTCCATGCGCGTGTGTCGGTGGACGAGTCCAGTTCAAGCCATTGGTCAGCGTTGTAATATGCACTCTTTTTCTTATCAAGTTTGCCGGTCAGCTGGCTTAGCTTTTCAGGGTTGCGGCTCAGCGCAATCCACAAGGATGGCCGGGCGCCCTTGTTAACCATTTCTTCGGTTGGCCCGTCATGGCGCAGCGCCGCCACCCAGCCATTGGCTTTTGCCTCAGCCGCAACCACTGGATTAAGATCGATGTAGCGGTTTGAAATATGAACGATCAGCAGCCCATCGGGCTTAAGCGCGCGGCCATAGGTTGCAAACGCTTCGCGCGTCAGGAGGTGGAGCGGAATGGCATCCGACGAAAACGCATCTAGTGCCAGAACGTCAAACTGACCCTTTGGCACCTCGGCCAGCGTCAGCCGCGCGTCACCAAGCGTGATTCCCGCGTCGGGCGCGCATTTCTCAAGGAAGGAAAATATTTTCTTGTCGCGCGCAATTTCAACCATGAGGGGGTCGATTTCGAAGAACTGCCATTTTTGCCCCGGCTTGCGGTAACACGCCAATGTTCCGGTCCCAAGGCCAACGATGCCAATGCTGGCATTGGGGCCATACATTTCCGGCGTTTTGACCAGGGCTTTGCCAATTCCCGAATTGGCAGAGTAATAGCTGATGGGTCGCGTGGGTTCGTTCAACAACTGCATGCCATGCATCGTCGTGCCATGCGTCAACCAACGCACGCGACCGCTTTCAGACGCATTGACCGTGTAAGTACCGAAATAGCTGCGCATCCGCGCACCATCGAAGCTCAGTTGTGCATTATAATATCCGCCGTTGAGTGTCAGTAGTCCAGCCATCGCCAACAGGAACGGCACGCGAAAGCCAGCAACAACCGCGCCGAGAGCAATAACGACCGAGGCCATTATGACTTTGGTGACCGAAATAACATCAGGCTCTGAAACTGCGCCAAAAACCCCAAGGACCAGTGCAAGCACACCCAGGCCAGCCATCACATAGGGGATTTTTCCGTCAGTTTTGTCCATTGGCAACAATGTGATTTTCGGGAGAAGCAGCGCGGCTGCGAGGATGAGCAGGGGATGCTCCCAAGTCCAATTGAACAGCAAAGGCGCAATGATCGCGCAGAAAAGGCCACCCACAACGCCGCCGACCGACATCATGAGGTAAAAGCCAGTTAACTGGCTTGGCGCCGGACGGGTGCGGTACATCTCATTATGCAAAGCCACTGCAACGGTGAACAACAGGCCCAAACTAGCCGCGAGGCCATTGATGGCCCCCTTGCTGCCCTGCAAAAATATGAAGGAACCCGCCACCACCATCACCAATGGCGCAAACCGGCTTATCCAATATGCTGGTCGTTGATTGTCGGCAAAAGCGACGCTGAAGCTCAACAAATAAATGGCCAGCGGAATAACCCATAAAAGGGGCATCGCCATAAGGTCAGTCGTCAGATGTGATGTCGTCGACAGCATAAGCCCCGAAGGAACAGCAGCCAGCGCGATCCAATAGAGCCGACGTCGCCAGCCGATATGTTCCGCTTTTTCTACAGGCTCCGCACGGGCAAAAAGGCTACCCGATACGCGCCAAATCTGAAGTGCACATATGCCGACCAGCGCCATCAGCAATAGGTAAATGCCGCTCCACAGCCATTTCTGACTATACAGGGCGGTGAAGGGTTCAACGACCAGCGGATAGGTTAGCAAGCCGGCAAAGCTGCCGATGTTGGATGCGGCGTAAAGGGCATAGGGCTCACCCTTGTTACCGGAAATCGCATACCATCTTTGCATCAGCGGAGCTTGGGCCGCTACCACGAAAAACAGCGGACCAATCGATGCAACCAACAGCCATGGCACCCAGAAAATGGGCGAGCCATCAGCCGGCGGGTTCATGTCCACAAGACCGAGCGGCAGCCACAGCAATGCGACTGCGAACAAAGCGATATGGATGATAGCCTGACGGCGGGCGGGTTCCTGCGCCAAGCGATGCGCATAGGCATAGCCGCCGAGCAGAAGCGCCTGATAGACCAGCATCGCGCTGTTCCACACGGCAGGCGCGCCGCCAAGGCGAGGCAGGGCCATACGGGCAATCATGGGTTGAACGAGGAAGAGCAAAAAGCTGCCGGTCAATATGGTCAGCAGGAATAACCCGCGGCTGCTTCGTACTTCAGTCCCGTTCATGCATTATCCTTTAAGCAAACGTGCCGCCAATGCAGCATGATAAGTCAAAATTCCTGAACAACCCGCCCGCTTGAACGCCATAAGCGTTTCCAGCACCAGTGCGTCGCGGTCGCCAGCCCCAGCGGCGGCGGCGGCCTCAATCATCGCATATTCGCCCGACACCTGATAGGCGAACACGGGCACGTCAAAGCGGTCACGCACGCGGCGGACGATGTCGAGATAGGGCAGGCCGGGTTTTACCATGACGCTGTCCGCACCTTCGGCGATGTCCATCGCCACTTCGCGGATGGCTTCGTCGGTGTTCGCTGGGTCCATCTGGTAACATTTTTTGTTACCCTTCAGCAGACCGCGCGAGCCAACGGCATCACGGAACGGACCATAAAAAGCGGACGCATATTTCGCGGCGTAGGACATGATCTGGACATTGTTGTGCCCGTTCATTTCGAGCGCCTTACGGATCGCGCCGACGCGGCCATCCATCATATCGCTTGGTGCTATGATGTCAGCACCAGCATTTGCTTGGTTGATAGCCTGGTCGACAAGAACGGCAACGGTTTCATCATTCACGACATAGCCTTCATCGTCGACTAGCCCGTCCTGGCCATGGGTGGTATATGGGTCGAGCGCCACATCCGTCAGTACGCCAATCTGGTCACCATGCGCTTCTTTGATCGCGCGAATAGCGCGGCACATGAGATTGTCTGGATTAAACGCCTCGGCGCCATCATCAGTGCGTCGTTCGGCCTGCGTGTTCGGGAATAACGCGATACACGGTATGCCCAATTCAATGGCTTCGGCCGCTCGCATGACAATCTGGTCAACAGACCAACGCGACACGCCAGGCAGCGTTGCAATCGGTTCTTCAACCATTTCCCCTTCGGTCACGAAGAGTGGCCAGATCAAATCGGCCGGGGTAAGGACAGTCTCGCGGACCATCGCACGACTCCATCCGGTTACGCGCGTGCGGCGCAGGCGGCTGTTGGGAAAAGAAGATATATCGCTCATGCAAGCCGCTTAGCGTCGAAAGGCACTTTCCTCAACGACTTATCCGCTGATCAGCATGCGGCTATCCCGCAGCGTCAGCCGATCGATTTCGCGCTTGGGCGTTTCGTCACTTTCGGGTGTCGACCGCAAGGGCGTGAGCGCAGCGCCTGGTTTCACGGATTTCAGGCGCTGGAGATTGCCCTTGAAGCGCGTGAGGTCGCTACCAGAAAGCTGCGCGCGCTGCGTGAATTTAACCGACATGGGGTTAACCGCGCGTCCGTTGCGATAAAGCTCATAATGCAAATGCGGCCCAGTAGAAAGGCCAGTAGAACCGACATAGCCAATAATCTGCCCACGCCGGACAGCACTACCCGTGCGTGCGGCTATCCGGCTCATATGGCCATAGCCACTGGCAAGGCCGCCACCGTGATTCAGCTGAACGAAGTTGCCATAGCCGCCCTTGCGTCCTGCAAAAGCCACAGTGCCATCAGTGACAGCAAATATGGGTTGACCATAGCCTGCTTTAAAATCAAGGCCGCTATGCATGCGCATATATCCCAAGATCGGGTGCCGTCTGCCGCCAAATCCAGAAGTCACGGGGCCGTTCACTGGACGGCTCAGCGCGCCCTTGGATTCACCCACGCCAGACGCCTCAAACCATTGGCTGTTGTTACCCAAGGTCCATTTCAACATCTGAATATTAGATTTTCCATCACGATCAACGCCAGCATAAAGCAAGTCGCCCACTTTGACCTCGCCGGTTTCGGCGCGCTTATAATCAATGATGATGTCAAATTCGTCGGTTGACCGGATGTTCGACAATGACGTCCGTCCGGATATGACTTTTAGATAGTCCTGAATCGCGCGTGCTGGCGCGCCGGCCGCCCGTGCCGAACGATAAATGCCTTGGCTGCCCACGGTCCCACGGATACGCAGCGGAGTGCTGTCTACGTTAATCGGTTTTCGGTTCAACCGCAGACTGCCGCCTTCACGATTGATTTCCAGATTGAGGTCAAAGCGAGCGCGAAACGAAACCGATTCAAGTGGGCGAGCCTGATTTTTCGAAGGTCGCGTGCCAAGCACGATGTCAATTGGAGTGCCGGGCTCAATATCGGACATGGCCGTTACGCCTGAGACCATATTGACGACGTTAGCCGCCTCGCTTCCACCAACGCCTGAACGTTGAAGCACGCGGGCGAAGCTGTCACCACGGCCTAAGGTCGCAGTGAGTTCGATACGCGGGCGTTCCGGGCTACCAGCGAGCGCGACGACGGCATCGGTTGCCGCCATTCGCCTGCCGCTGTCGCTACCGTAGGCGATAGGCATGATCATTTGCGCGCGGGCTTCTTCAAACTCTGCCTCGGTCGGTACCGATAACTGTGCGCCGTAAATTGGTCCATAATCTGGCAAGAGCGCCAGCGCGGCGACGCTTAAGACGGTCAAGGTGCCAAGACCCCGGAACCAGCGGACAGATCCGATGTCTTCGCCGAGGTCTGGCACAAAATCGAGTTCAGCCAGGCGATCGCGCCAGCTCGCTCCAGATGCTCTGGTATCGGGACTGTGACGCATAGGTTTGATCATTGCATCGGGTAGCGTCATGCCGCTGTCCCAACCCGGTGCAGAGAGCCGTGCCTCTGTGCTATCAAACATGAAAAACAATATCCACGACCCTGTCCCCATTCCCCCGGGCGTCTTATCGCCGTATTCCCTGTGCTCCCTTATGGTTAAAGTCAAATTAAGACAGGTCTTGGCGTACTAAAAGTGCGCCAAACGGTGTTATTTGGCGGATAAGCGATGGAACGTTGAGGACGCGGGCCATCTATGGTTATATCTACTTCAATAAAACAACGCCAATGCTATGACTTGGTGAGGTAGATGGAGAGCAACATGGGCGGCGACCGCATAGAATTTTTCTACGATCTTTCAAGTCCATGGACGTACATTGCTTTCCATAATCTCGATGGCCTGACTGCGCGAACCGGCGCATCCGTGTGTTTGCGACCAATATTGGTTGGTGGTGTGTTTAACGCGGTAAACCCGTCAGTTTACACCGCGCGAGAAGCGGCAGACAATCCCAAGTTTAAACACATCTGGCGCGTGATGGCGGATTGGGCGGCGTTGGCCGGCATCGAAATCAATTTTCCCAGCGCATTTCATCCAGCGAAAAGCGTTAATGCCATGCGGATGGCATGCACTTTGGTGGATAATCAGGACGCACTGGCGAAGTTTACAAGGGCTGCGTTTGAAAGCTATTTTGGTGCGCAAGAAAATCTCGACGATCCGGACGTGTTGGTCGCGGTTGCAAACAAGGTCGGTCTTGACGGCGAAGCCATGCGCGTCAGTTCGCAGACAGATGTGGTAAAGGCCCTGTTGCGCGCCAACACCGACGAGGTCATAGCGCGTGGTGGCTATGGATCGCCGACGATATTTGTCGACAAGACAAAAATGTATTTCGGCAATGACCAACTGCCGCTTGTGGAATTCGCACTGAACAGGAGCATTGCATGAACGACCGCGTATCTATTTCCATCGACAATCATGTCGCTGACGTCCGGCTTACCCGCGCGGACAAAATGAATGCGCTTGATCCGGCAATGTTTCAGGGGATCATATCTGCAGGTGAAGAACTTACTGGCATGAAGGGCGTGCGTGCTGTGGTTCTGTCCGGCGAGGGACGTAGTTTCTGCGCAGGGCTTGATATGGCCAGCATGGCGAGCGGCGGTGCAAGCGCGAACAGTGGGATGGGCAGTCTGACCGACCGGACGCATGGCAACGCCAACACATTTCAGCAGGTCGCCATGCTGTGGCGCAAACTGCCCATGCCGGTGATCGCGGCTGTTCATGGCGTATGTTTTGGCGGTGGGCTGCAAATTGCCAGCGGTGCAGACATCAGGGTAGTTGCGCCTGATGCACGGCTTGCAGTGATGGAAATGAAATGGGGCCTGATCCCCGACATGGGCGGCTATGCCCTCTGGCGTGGCATGGTGCGCGAAGACATGCTGCGCGAGTTAACCTACACCAACCGCGAGTTTTCAGGGGCCGAGGCGTTGACCTTGGGCTTTGCGACGTTTGTGGATGAAAACCCACACACGCGTGCAATGGCTATTGCCCGCGAGATCGCCAGCCGCAACCCTGACGCGATGCGTGAGGCGAAGGCCTTGTTCAACGAATATGCCGATATGGATGAAGACGCGATATTGATGGCCGAAAGCGTCCGCCAAGCCCGCGTTATCCGCACCCCGAACCAGATAGAGGCCGTGATGGCCGGAATGCAAAAGCGCGTGGGGGTTTTCGCCGATTAAGCCGTTTTGACGTGAAGCCGCTCAAATTCCGCGCGCAAATCTTGCGGTAGCGGTGTCGGACCGTTTGCGTCCGTGAGGACGATGGTAGTGATGCAGGTCGCCTTGCATTCACCACCCTGAAACGCGGCGGAGGCAATGTCCCAGCTGCTGCTGCCGATCCGTAATATACCGCTGGCAACCTCCACATGTTCGGGGAAATGCGCCTCAGCAATATACTCAAGCGCAACGCTCACGATCAACCAGCGTTGACCGGGCGCACGGCGTTCGACCTCAATGGCGTGATTGAACATCCCGCGGCCATGCTCGAACAACCCTGCCATTGAGACATTGTTGATATGACCCAGCAAATCAAGATCCGCAAACCGCGTTTCGGTGTGATGGTTGAACGGATAATTGGCGGGATTAAGCTGCCAGCTTTGCGGTTTTGGCATAATATTAAACCTTAAAAATAGCGTCACCCTGAACTTGTTTCAGGGTCTTACTTTCCGAGTAGAAGGCAAAGACCCTGAAACAGGTCCAGGGTGACGATTATGTGTTAAATGTTGTACTTAAAGACCCCGACCGATGAGTTCCTTCATGATCTCGTTCGTACCGCCGAAAATCCGGGTGACGCGGGCTGCGCGCCACATGCGGGCGATTGGATACTCGTTCATGTAGCCCGCACCGCCATGCAGTTGAAGGCATGCATCAACCACGTCCCACTGCAGATCGGTATGCCACAATTTGGCAGCAGCGCCTTCCTCAGCGGTTAGTTCTTTCTTGTAATGGCGGTTCAATGCCCAGTCGAGATGCGCCCAGCCAACTTGAAGCTTGGACTTGATGTCCGCGAGGACAAAGCGTGTGTTTTGGAAATCAAGCAATGGCTTGCCGAAGACAATACGGTCGCGGCAAAATGCAACGGTTTCGTCAAATGCCTTTTGCGTGCTCGCCATGGACGAGACGGCAATCGAAAGCCGTTCCTGTGGCAGTTCGCTCATCAGGTATATGAAGCCTTTGCCCTCTTCGCCCAAGCAATTGGTCATGGGTACGCGGACATCTTCAAAGAACAATTCCGATGTGTCGGCTTCATCCATGCCGATTTTGTCGAGATTGCGGCCGCGCTTGAAGCCTTCGCGGTCGGCTTCGACGAGGACAATCGACATGCCCTTATACGCTGGCTGAATTTCGGTATCGGTCTTGACGCACACAAGGATCAGATCCGCGTTCTGGCCGTTGGTGATATAGGTCTTGCTGCCGTTGATGACATAATGATTGCCGTCTTTTTTGGCGGAGGTTTTCATACCCTGAAGGTCGCTGCCGGTGCCGGGCTCAGTCATCGCGATAGCGGTGATGACTTCGCCAGATATCATCTTGGGCAGCCAATGCTTCTTCTGCTCTTCGCTGCCATAGCTTGTGATGTAATTCACTACGATATCGGACTGAAGCGAGAATCCGGTTGCTACCCCGCCATAATAAGCAGATTCTTCGTCAACGATGGCGTTGTAGCCAAAGTCGAGGCCAAGGCCGCCATATTCAACGGGCGCGGTGGGGCAAAGCATGCCGACTTCACCAGCCTTGGGCCAAATGGATTTGGGGACAATTCCGTCTTCCTGCCACTGCTTTGCGTTCGGGGCGACTTCCTTTTGCAGGAATTGGCGCACTGACTGGCGGAATGCCTCATGATCTTCATTATAGGCGGTGCGTGGAATGCTATCGAGTGACATGTGAAAACCCCTACAAAATTGTCCTGCGGTATACCCCTATCAATGGCAGCAAGTTGACGCGGGCGTCAAGCCGAATTTAATCAGGTGATTAAACCGGCTCGCCTGCGTCCCTTGCCCGTTCGACTATTGTCTGTTCCGCCTTTGGCACAGTGCGATAAGCTGCGATCAGCAAGGCCAAGGCGATTGGCGCAACGGCGATGAGCGAAAGAATGCCAACGCGCAAATTGCCGACCAACTTGCCATCAACCATCGTTCCGGCAAGGTCGGAAATCTGCCCGACCATATAAGGCCCGAAAGAAAGCCCAACGAGCGTGGTTCCGAGGAAGAACGCAGCGGTTGCGGTGCCACGCATGCGCGGCAACACGAGGTCCTGCGTGGTTGCTGCTGCCGCGCCAAGCGCCGTCGCACCGAGCATACCTGCGAGGAAGTTCATAACGTAGAACAAGGTCGCATTATCGGTGGTGTAACCAATACCGATGGGGATGATTGGCCCGAGCACGCCGAGAATGATGACGAGGATACGGCCTGCCGGGTTTTTGGTGCGCAAGGCATCCGCCACGCGGCCACCGACAATAACGCCCAAGAAGCCGCTGACTGCGCCATTTGCGCCGAGGATGAACGCCAGTTCCTGCTTTGGCAGGCCAAGCACGATCTCTGCATAAGGTGCAGACCAGAAAGCGAGGGCATAGGCAGCCAACGCCACAAGGCCATAGCCAATGGTGGTGCAGATAAAGGCGGGCGTGCCCCAAATCAGGCGGAAGGTGGCTGGGTCCTTTGCGCGCAGCGTCGATGCCCATGAGAAGACGGCGTAATAGCCAAAGCCAACGGCAGACCATTGTGGCAAATTGCCCGTCAGTTGGATCATCCAATAGGCAAATGCCGCTATCGCTGCGCCCGTTGCGACGTTGATGGCGAGCGCAGCAGGACCGCGCTGCCAGGCGCCCAATAAAGTGAAGGGCGGAACGATCATCGACAAATCGCCGACAAACGCTCGGAATGGGGCAGGGTGCATAGGTGTATCGAGTCCATCCATTGCACCGCGTTTAGGTTCGCGCAGGCTGGCAACCCATAAGCCAACAAGGACGCCCGGAATACCAACGGCCAAGAATGCCGCTTGCCAACCAACAAGCCCGAGCGGCCCGCCTTGCGGATACGCTGCGTTCCAGCTTTGGACGATGAGCGCGCCAATGAACAACGACACACCGCCGCCGATATAAAGGCCGGAAGAATAGATCGCGAGCGCGGTTGCGCGCTGTCGTTTCGGAAAATAATCGGAAATCAGCGAATAAGCCGTTGGGCTCGCCGTGGCTTCGCCAACGCCAACACCCATGCGGGCCATAGTCAGCTCCACCTGATTGCGTGCAAAGCCGGATAGGGCGGTCATAATTGACCACAAGGCAAGACCAATCGATAGCAGCTTCACGCGGCTCCAGTTATCGGCGAGCCGGCCAAGCGGTATCCCAAACAATGCATAAAATACCGCAAACGCGGCTCCACCCAAAAAGCCCATATCGGCGTCGGTCAGACCAAGGTCGGCTTTGATATCCACAGCCAAGATGCTGAGGATCTGACGGTCAATGAAGTTGAGGATATAGACAACCACCAGCACGACCAGGACATACCAGCTATAGCTGCTGGCCTCGGGAGACGACGATTCGGGTGTTTGGACAAACACATTGTTGCTTTCGCCTTCGACCGTCACACTCACTTTGCTCTCCCACTGGGCCGTTATCGACTTACGCGTTTACGGCTAGCAGAACAGCCATGGTGCGCAACCTGAATTACTGTTCAACTTGTAAGGGCATATGCGCATTATAAAAATTGCCAGATGGCATGTCGTGTTTCGCTTGAAATTGGACTGAATTCATCCAATATAGTTGTCATGCGGCTATATTGCCGTGTTTTGAGGAGAATTAAGTCATGGCACAGTGGTCCGATCCACGGGTAACCGGGACCCAGTCAAGTCTTGCAGGTGTTGGCTCGCGCGCCGGTGACGTCGCTTATGACGCCGGTCTGCGTTCACACATGCTCAAGGTTTACAATTACATGGCGTCGGGCGTTTTGCTGACTGGCGTCGTTGCGATGCTGTTTGCTCAGACGGAGCTGGCGCAAAATCTGATGACAAACCCAAGCTTGATGAGCTGGGTCATCATCCTGTCACCGTTGGTGGTTGTGATGGCGATGAGCTTTGGTCAGGGCAAGTTCTCGGCGGCAACGCTTCAAGCTATGTTCTGGGGCTTTGCAGTCCTGATGGGCCTTTCAATGGCGCGCATCTTCATGATGTTCACCGGTGAATCCATCGCGCAAACATTCTTTGCCACTTCGGCGGCATTTGCTGGACTTAGCCTGTGGGCCTACACCACAAAGAAGGATATCAGCGGTTGGGGAAGTTTCCTTGTGATGGGTCTGGTCGGTTTGATCGTCGCGTCAATTGTGAACATCTTCCTTGGTTCTGATACCTTGGGTTGGGTAATCAGCAGCGCTGGCGTGCTCATTTTTGCTGGTTTGACGGCTTATGACACCCAGCGGATCAAGAGCGAGTATTTCTACCTTCAGGGTGCAGAAATGATCGGTAAGGCAGCAGTTATGGCTGCACTGACGCTCTATCTCGACTTCATCAACATGTTCCAGTTTTTGCTAAGCTTCCTGGGTAACCGCGAATAGTCATTGGCGGTTCAGCTTGAACAGATAATGATGGCCCGGTGGGAAACCACTGGGCCATTTTCTTTGGGATTTGGTCGATCAGGGCTTTTCTTTCCGTGTAAAATCTTGTTGGATTCGTGGAAATGAAATCGGAGACAAAGCACATGCGCCGGGGCGTCAAAAGTTTAACAGCCATTATCCTTATCAGTGCCGTCGCCGCGTGTGCACCACCACCACCGGTCAAGGTTGCACCTCCGCCGATTCAATTGCCCCCACCTCCGCCACCTCTTCCTGCTATGCCCCTGCCTCCAGGTGGCGCCGCACTTTCCATGACCATACCGCCGGTTGGTGTTGATGGCATCCGCGTAACCCCAAATCGCGGGCTGAGCCGTGATGAGCAAATCTGGCACTTCCGGTCTGCTTTAAATGTTGCCGCGCTCAATTGTCAGGGCCCTGTGTGGGGACAGATTGCCACCGAATATAACAAATTCATCGTTGTTCATAAGGTGCTGTTGTCGAAGACCAGCAAGTCGGTCGACCGCGAATATGTTAAGCGCTATCCAAAGCAGAACGGCCTACGTATTCGGGACACGCGGATGACGGATTTGTACAATTATTTCGCGCTTCCCCCAGTGCGGGCTCAATATTGCGACATGTCGTTACGCAAGCTGCAAGAGGCCAATCTTGTACCTAAAGAAGCTTTGGCTGAGTATGCCATTGGAGGCCTTACGGACATCGACAATGTGTTCGTCAATTTTTACAACGCCTATGTACAATATGAAAGCGACCTGGCCGATTGGAACATGAAATATGCGCCCAAGCCGGTCTACACGCCGTCTAACAACATCATGGCGCCGCCTGTAACCACACAACCGGTTGCAGCTTCGCCTGCAACCGCGTCAACATCTTCGCAGCCGGGATAGGCCTTACCGGTATTTAGATGGAGGGCTTGGCTTGCGCGGCTGCAATCAAGGCTGCGTCAATGGCTTTGGCTTCCGTATATGCAGGACGTGCGGTCAGCCGATCGCTGTACCGTAACAATGCCTCGCGTTTTGGCATGGAGCCAAAGAGCATGCCCCATACAACCTGGCTACCAACATACAGGTCAGCGCCGGTGAACCTGTCACCACACACATATGCATTGGCGCTGAAATGTGCATCGAGTGCATTAATGACCCGGTCGTAGCTGCCATATCCAAACATCATCTCCTTGTCCGGTGCGGGGTCAAAGCCAGCGGAGTGGTTGGTAATTGCAGCCTCCACGGGACCTGCGGCAAAAAACATCCAGCGGAAATAGCTTGCGCGTTCAACCTCTGTTGGCTTTAGGCCGCAATCGGGAAACGCATCGGTAAGATAGGCACAAATGGCTGCGCATTCCGTCACCACTTGGCCGTCATGAACAATCGCCGGTACTTTTCCCATGGGATTGATGGCAAGATACTCAGGCGATTTCATGGTCGTGCCATATTCCAAAATGTGCTGATCATATTCCGCACCAACTTCATGCAATGCCCAACGAGCGATTTGGCCACGCGACATGGGATTGGTGTAAAAATCAATTTTTGACATAAGGGGCTCCGAAACAGCAGGAAGATTACAAAACAACGTCAAACGACACAATTGTTCACGCCATGCTGATGTAATCGCGCATGGCAGCCGCTTCGGACTCGATTTTTTCGATCCGGTGTTTCACCAAGTCTCCGATCGAAACAAAACCCACAAGGTCGCCGTCGTTAATGACGGGCAAATGGCGAATGCGCCGTTTTGACATGAGCGATAGAGCCGACAAAATCGGGGTGTCAGGCGCCACGGTAATAGCAGGGGCAGTCATGGTGTCGGCGACGGTCTTTGTCAAAAAAGCTGCGCCATGTTGGGCAACGCCGTAAACAATGTCCCGCTCTGAGAAAATACCAATGACCAAATTGCCGTCCACCACAGGAAGCGCTCCAATCCGGTGCTCGGCCAATCGCGTAACCACATCCCCTACGCTTTCATGCGGTAGGGCGGTGAACAGTTCCGGATGATGTTTGGCCAAAATTGCAGAAATCGTCATCGACTCTCTCCCTATGTCCTTGCCCCTGATGGAACTTATAGCATAAGGCGACCTTATCAAGCTATGACTCGTCCTTCCCGCCTCGATGATCCCGAATATGCTAGCTTCGCGTGGCAGCGATACTGGCGGCTTATGCGTTGGATGTTTGGCGTCACATTGATTGTGACGGTTGCTGCATTGGGCACATTCTGGTGGCAGAACGGAATGCTTTCCATTCACTTCTTCATCGCAACAGCAGGAGCGATCACTGGCGCAATCATGCTGACGGCCGCGCTCATGGGGCTCGTGTTTCTGTCCAGCGGTTCAGGTCATGATGAAGCCATAGATGACCCATTTGAGGATGAAGCCGACAGGTGAGTGAAAATATTCGAAATCTACCGCAACGGAATGACCCAGTATTACGCGTCGTTCCGGGGCCAGCGGACATTAATGCCAATGGCCATATTTTTGGCGGATGGGTGCTCGGCATGATGGATCAGGCCGGTGGCATCCTGGCTGGCCGCATTGCGCAAGGCGCCTGTGCTACGGTCGCTATCGAGAAAATGGAATTCATTGCGCCGATATTGTTGCGCGACATCATATCGGTCTATGCGACGCTCGAACGACGTGGGCGCACGTCAATGGGCATTCGGGTCGAGGTGATCGCGACACGCGAGCGCGGCCAGCAAGAGGTCAAGGTCACCGAAGGACTGTTTACCTTTGTCGCTTTGGATGAAGAGCATAAGCCACGGCTATTGCCAGAGGCTGAGGGCACCAGCATCTAATCCCGCGCAAGCTTTATTAGTCCGACAAATGCGGCTTCACCGCCGCATCGCCAGGATTATTCAGCCGCAGCAGCAATTTCTGCATCACCAGCAGGCTTCACGCGGCGTGCACGTGGTTTCCGGGCTGGCTTTTCGGCAGCATCATCTTCACCTGACGATATTGCAATCGAAGGCGGTAGGACGGCGAGGTCGAGGCCGGCAGGGGCATCGTCCGCGTCTTCGCTGTGATGACGGCGAGGACCGCGATTTGCGTTCCGGTTGTTTGCCGGACGTTCGGTACGCTCTGGTCGCTCGCTGCTTCGTTCAGGACGCTCAGCGCGTTCTGGACGACGGCTGCGTGTGTCGCGTTGCTGGCCACGCGGTTCGCGCTCTTCGCTGTCGCTCGCTTCATTGTCGGATGCAGAATCGGCATCCGTGTTGCCTGATGACGGTTGGTCATCGTAATTTGGCGAACGATCATAATTTTGCGAACGATCGTCATTTTGCCAATCGTCGCGATCATCGCGGTTGTCGTCGCGCGCATCGTCACGTGGGCGGCGTTCGCCTTGTTGTTCTTGACGTACTTCCTGACGGCCGCGGAAATCTGCTAGCACACGGAAATAATGGTCAGCAAATTGAAGATGATATTCCGCGTTGACGCGGTCACCGTTGAACTGCGCATCTTGAGCCAACTTTTTGTATTTTTCGAGCATCTGCGCTGCGTTGCCGCGCGCACGATTATCAATCTGGTTTTGATAGTCAAACCCACTGCGATTATTATTCTGCTGCCGGTTATTGTTATTGTTACGACCGCGGCGACGATTGTTATTCTGCTGCTGCCTGTTGTTGGTATTCATCAGGGCTGACCCGTCCTCTGTTTAGCACTATGTAGTTGCATGAAACCCCTGAACCCGGTTTGGGTTGCGCTAGGGCCAGCATTGACCCTGCCAATTTGTCCATCTGCGCTGGGGGGCGGCTTCGCGCTAAAAGACCGTCAAACCGGAGCTTTTGCTGCGACGCGATTCCGTCCTAGTCGTACTATTCTTCGATTCCAAGCGAAAAGCGTATTACTCTCGGATTCCCGGCAAGATCATGTCGTAGTTCGGTGTAAAACCCTGCTTCTGCGCCAAGCTTGGCAACAGGTTCAGCCTGATTATAACCAATTTCGAAAAAGGCAACTGCACCGGGATTAAGTAATTGGGGCAATAACGGGACCAAGATTCGGTAAGCATCCAACCCGTCCGATCCAGCATACAGCGCGCTGTGTGGTTCATGCGCTGACACCATAGGCGCAAGAATAAAGCTATCTTCGATATATGGCGGATTGCAGAGGAGGAGGTCAAAGCGTCCAAGTCCTGAGGTCCAGTGTAATTTGGTCCAATCACGTTGTTGAAAGCGCGCACGATCAGCAAGCTCAAGGTGATCTGCGTTCCCGCTTGCCACGGCGAGTGCCGCCGCGCTGGCGTCAACACCGATACCTGTTGCCGACCGGAAAATGGACAAAGCTGCAAGCAACAGTGCGCCAGAACCTGTGCCCAAATCCGCGATCCGCGTGGGCGTGTCCGTGGCGCCAAACCATTCAATCGCTGCCTCAAGCAAGGTTTCGCTGTCCGCGCGCGGGATGAGGACATCTGGCGTAACTCTAAGTTCCAAATCCCAGAATGCTTGCACCCCCGTGATGTAGGCGATGGGTTCATCGGCAAGGCGGCGGGTTAGCAGGGCTTCGAACGTATCAGACGCGCGCAACTCTGCCTGTCGCAGCAGCATTGCTGACCTGTCGATCCCTAGCGCATGCGCCAACAACAGTTCGGCATCCAACCGTGGGGTCTGGCTAATGCCGGCAAGAGCAGCGGTTGCATCACGCAAGACAGGGGCAAGTCCAGTCATGAAGCGCCCGTAACGCGCTGTAGGCAGAAATCCTACTTATTAAATTTGCGCATCATGCATCCAATCGTCCCTTTCCCGCGTTACTGTCTGTTGAGGGGATCATAAGGAAGGACTTAGATGATGAAAAAATTAACACTTACTTGGGCAGCCGGGCTGTCTGTGCTTGCCTTGTCGGCTTGCAGCGGAAGCGAAGAAGCACCAGCGCCAACCGAAACCGAAGTCGTACAAGACGATGCCATGGCATCTGACACGATGGTTGCAACTGAAGCAACTGGCGACAAGACAATCGTCGCCCTGGCACAGAGCAACCCACAAGTATCGACACTGGTCACTGCAGTAACTGCGGCCGGCCTTGGCGAAACCTTGTCGGGCGCTGGCCCATTCACCGTGTTCGCGCCATCAAATGACGCATTCGCCAAGGTGGACAAGGCAACGCTTGACGGCTTGTTGAAGCCAGAAAACAAAGCAAAGCTTGCGAGCTTGCTGACATATCACGTCGTCGCGGGCGATGTGAAGTCAGGTGACCTCGCCAAGTTGATCACCGACGGCAAGGGCACTGCGACCGTCAAGACGGTCAACGGCGCAAGCTTGAAGGCCAGCATGGACGGCGACAAGATCGTCCTTACTGACGCCAAGGGCGGCAAGTCGACCGTGACTGCTCCAGACATGGTTGCATCGAACGGCACGATCCATTTGGTCGACACCGTCGTAATGCCATAAGATTTCGGGTCGCTTCGGCGACCTGAATGACGTCCTCATTATCCCCCTAGCAGGCGAACGAGGACTATACCGACCCCGTCCGGACCCTCCCCCGGACGGGGTTTTTATATGCCCGCCGCAATTATGCTGCCGCGTTAATCTTTACAGGGCCAAGTTCCTTCAAACAAGCTTGCACCTTGGTCATGCCTTCTGACGGGCTGGGCGGGTTGGCGACCAGATCCGAAACGCTTTTGCCATCCATGACCTTGTCGGCCGCACAGCCGCAGACCTTGTCGATGTCAACCTGAATGCCCTCGGGAACCTGCTCGCTTGCCGCCGTTGTGCAGGTTGCGACGAGCGATTCACGCACGCTGATCTTGACTGTATCGTTCAGGGCGCTGCCCTCACCGCATGCAGCGAGCGTCAGCGATAACAGGGCGACCGACAATATTCTTTTCATGAGCTTCCTCCAGTGCAGTACCCCCGCAACCAACGATGTGGGCGGCACTGCCAAGATTACAAGGCGGCTTACTTAAAGCCCAACGCCGCGCGCATGATCTGGAAGATGGTGTTCTGCTCGATCGTGCCCTTGAACAAATGCGCCTTCGGGCCAGCTGCACGCGCGACCACGTCGTCACCGCCATGCGTTTCGGACATAAGCGGGATCAACGATTGTTGGCGGTAATTGAGCGCGCCTGTGTCCGCCTTCGCGGGGTCAGGGCGCTCGGCCGCATTTACCGCGCCGGGGCCATTGGCATAGCCCAAGGTGGTGTAGCCTTTGCCATCCATCGCCAATGTCGGCGTGCCAACAGGCGCAGACACTACGCCAAGGATCGGGTTCCCGCGCTCGGGGTAGCCAGCCATCGTGAACACATGGCTATGGTCCGATGTCACGACGATCAACGTATCGCGCAGATCGACTGCCCCCATCGCGGCCTTCAATGCGGTGTTGAGCGCGACGGTGTCCTGCAAGGCGCGGCGGGCGTTACCGCCATGATGCGCATGGTCAATGCGGCCAGCTTCGACCATCAGGACATAGCCCTTGCGGTTCTTGGACAGCATCGCAATCGCCTTGGTCGTCATCTCGGCGAGCGATGGCTCCTTATTGCCAGCCGCTGTCCGGTCGGCCTCAAACTGCATATGCGATGGTTCGAACAGGCCAAGCAGCTTGGTCGTTTTCTTTGGGTCGACCGCGGCAAAGCTCTCGCTGTTCCACACATAAGCGCCATTGGGATTGGCGGCGCTCCAGGTCGCGGCCAAGTCCTTGCCGTCGGCGCGCTTACCCTTGGCATTGGGATATTCGGGGTCAGCCATCGTTGCCGGAAT
>JANPKN010000089.1:0-11878 GCA_031426075.1 Sphingomonadaceae bacterium | reverse complement strand
GGGCCGTTGGAACTAAACCTGCCTGAAAAACGCATTACTTTGGACGAACAGGGCCGCGTCACTGGTGTTGCGGAGCGTGAACAGCTTGAAGCACACCGTTTGGTCGAAGACTTCATGATTGCCGCCAACGTGGCCGCAGCCAAGGCGCTAGAGGCGAAGAAGTCATCCTTGATCTATCGCGCGCATGAACCGCCAAGCCGGGAAAAGCTTGTTGCGCTAAAGGAATATCTCAAGACTTTTGAAATCGAATTCGCGCTTGGCCAAGTGATCAAGCCGGAGACATTCAACGCCATACTTGAAAAAATCATCGACGAAGAAGTCCGTCCGCAAATCATGGAGGCTGTCTTGCGCAGCCAGACACAGGCCTATTACGGGCCGACCAACGTTGGCCATTTTGGCTTATCGCTTGGCAGCTATGCGCATTTTACATCGCCAATCCGCCGCTACGCAGACCTTATTGTCCACCGCGCGTTGGTTAGCGCCTATGGGCTCGAAATGCCCAAGCCAAAGTTGAAAGATGTGGAGCCGACAACCGGCCTCACCGAAGCGGCAATTGTGAAGCTTGCGGCGACCGCGGAGGCCATCAGCCGTACAGAGCGACGCGCCATGGAAGCAGAGCGCGAGACGACCGACCGATACATCGCAGCGTATCTGTCCGCGCAAGTTGGGCAGATCGTTCAAGCGCGGATTACAGGTGTCCAGAATTTCGGATTTTTTGCGACAGTTGAAGGCATTGGGGGCGACGGCTTGGTTCCGGTCTCAACCTTGGGCAAAGATTATTTCCATTATGACGAGGCGAGCCAGACCCTGATCGGCGAAAAGACAAGGCAAGAATACCGCCCGGGAATGCGGCTGGAGTTGCGGTTGGCGGAAGCCAATCCGGTTTCCGGATCGCTCCGCTTTGAGCTTCCGGAGGGAGGGAGCTATTCTCCTGACCGTTTCAAGCATAAGGGCAGGCCCAAGGCCGGGAAATATGACGCTGGCAAGCGCGGTCGACCGGGCAATGTTCGGCATCAGGGAAAGAAAAGGTAGATTCGGTTCACGATACGCAGCCGATGACGCGCATACATAGCCCTTCAGGGTGACGAAGCTTTGGGAGGGCTAACTCAACTCATCCAGTTGCGCGTCGCTGAGTGATCCAGGAATAACCATGACCGGACAGGGCAATGTTCCGGCGTTCACGCCCGTAAAGTGGGCAATCAATGGTCCCGGTGCGCCTTGGGCAGCTGCACCGAGCACAAGCGCGGCGATACCCGGATGTTCCTCTAACATGACCTTCACGACATCAATCGCTTCGCCGGGCTTTACGGTAATGGCAGGACGAACGCCCATTTCGTCAAAGATGGATCCTGCAGCAGCCGTCACAAGCTGCTCTGCCCGATCACGGGCTTCTTCTTCCATAGTGGCCTGAACCCCGCCCCAAGCGACAAAATCTGCTTGTTCCACTAGCGCCAGAATATGCACCGTGCCACCCGTTTTAGCCGCACGGCGCGACGCAAAGCGCAACGCAAGCCGTGCCTCGTCGGTTTCGTCGATTACCACCAGATATGTCCGCATCACTTCCCCCGGCGCTGACTTTTGCGCCAGCTTTTTATGAATTTATGTAGCCTGCGCGAAATTTGCCGAATTGGCAACCTCATCGCGCTTGACGCTTGGGAAAGCTTGGCTATTCGGTGAAGATAACGAAGTCCATATAAGGCCAGCACCCGATGCCCATCGAACTCAAAATGCCCGCGCTTTCTCCCACCATGGAAGAAGGTACATTATCGCGATGGCTCGTGAAGGAAGGCGACAGCGTCTCCTCAGGCGATTTGCTGGCCGTAATTGAGACTGATAAGGCGACGATGGAGTTTGAAGCGATCGATGAGGGTATAGTGACCAAACTACTTGTGGCCGAGGGTACCGACGGCGTGAAGGTCGGCACGGTTATCGCGATGATTCAAGGTGAGGATGAGGAAGAAGGTGCTGCGCCGAAGTCTGCTGCGGCCGTGGCTGCAGATCCAGAGCCTGCAAAACCAGCTCCGGTCGTTTCGAGCCCAGTCGCGACGCCAATAAAGGCAACGCAAACCGATGGGCCGCTCGACGATGCTCGAGGCGAACGGGAAAAAGGAAAGGTTGTGGACAGCGAACGCATCAAAGCCAGCCCTCTTGCCAAGCGTATTGCCGCAAACAAGGGTGTGTCACTTGCTGGCGTTACTGGCACTGGCCCCAATGGCCGCATCGTAAAGGCCGACGTAGAAGCGCTCTCCAGCGCACAACCCACGACAACCGCCGCGCATCCCGCCCCCACTGCTCCGTCTGCACCATCAACGGCTGCTGCAAGCGCGATAGACACCGACATCCCGCATGAGGTCGTAAAGCTCAGCAACATGCGCAAGACTATTGCGCGCCGCCTGACAGAGAGCAAGCAGCAGGTGCCGCATATCTACCTGACAGTGGATGTGCGCCTTGATGCGTTGCTCAAGTTGCGTGGTGAACTCAACGCGTCACTGGAGGCGCGGGGTATCAAGCTGTCGGTCAACGATATGCTGATCAAGGCGCTGGCGCTGGCGCTTGTTCAGGTCCCCAAATGCAATGTCAGCTTCGCTGGCGACAATATGCTTCAATACAGCCGCGCCGACATCAGTGTGGCGGTATCGGTGCCCACCGGCCTCATTACCCCAATCATCACCGATGCGGCCAATAAGTCGCTGTCGAAAATCTCGACGGAAATCGTCGAACTTGCAGCCCGCGCCAAGGACGGCAAGTTGCAACCCCACGAATATCAGGGCGGCACTGCGTCGATCTCAAACATGGGCATGATGGGCATCAAGCAGTTCGACGCCGTCATTAACCCGCCCCAAGGCATGATACTCGCGGTCGGGGCAGGAGAGAAGCGGCCTTATATTGTCGATGACGCCCTCGCGATCGCAACTGTCATGAGTGTAACGGGATCATTCGACCACCGTGCCATCGACGGAGCGGATGGCGCGATGTTTATGAAGGTCTTTAAGGAACTGGTTGAGAAGCCATTGGGGCTGGTAGCGTAACATGTCGGACTATGATCTCATCGTCCTGGGTTCCGGCCCCGGTGGCTATGTTGCCGCCATCCGCGCCGCGCAACTCGGGCTGAAAGTTGCGATTGTCGAGCGCGAAAATCTTGGCGGCATTTGTCTCAACTGGGGCTGCATCCCCACCAAGGCATTGCTGCGTTCGGCTGAAATTTATCATTACATGCAGCATGCGGGCGATTACGGCCTGACTGCCGCGAATATCAGCGCGGACATTGATGCCGTGGTGAAGCGGTCGCGCGGCGTGGCAAAGCAGCTCAATCAGGGCGTCACGCATCTGATGAGGAAGAACAAGATTACCGTCCACATGGGTGATGGCAAATTGCTCGCGGCGAACAAACTTTCTGTAACAAAAGATGGAAAGACAGAGGAACTGACCGCCAAAAACATCATCATCGCAACCGGCGCGCGGGCGCGTGACTTGCCCTTTGCGCCCGCCGATGGAAAGCGCATCTGGACCTATCGCCACGCGATGGTACCACCGGAAATGCCCAAAAAGCTGCTCGTCATCGGCTCAGGCGCGATTGGTATCGAATTTGCGAGCTTCTACAATGACATGGGCGCCGAGGTGACCGTTGTCGAAATGCTTGACCGCATTGTGCCGGTCGAGGATGCCGACGTCTCAATTTTCCTTGAGAAGGCTTTGAAAAAGCAAGGCATGAATATCATGACCGGGGCAGGGGTCGAGAGCCTGAAAGCCACTGCGACTGGCGTGTCCGCGTCGATCAAAGGCAAGGACGGCAAAATCGTTGCGACTGAGTTTAGCCATTGTATTGTTGCCATCGGCATTGTCCCCAACACCGAAAATATCGGGCTGGAGGCGCTTGGTGTCAACATGGACCGCGGTTTCCTCAAAACCGACCCGATGTGCCGCACAAATGTCCCGGGGCTGTGGGCTATCGGCGACATCACCGCGCCGCCCTGGCTCGCGCACAAGGCGAGTCATGAGGGCGTGATCGCTGCCGAAGCCATCGCTGGCGGACATCCACATGCGATGGATCCTAAGAATATCCCCGGCTGCACCTATTGCCATCCACAAGTCGCCAGCGTCGGCCTGACTGAAGCAAAGGCAAAAGAGGCTGGCTACGAAGTTAAGGTTGGCAACTTCCCTTTCCTGGGCAACGGCAAAGCCATCGCTTTGGGTGAGGCAGACGGGTTCATCAAAACCGTTTTTGACGCAAAAACCGGCGAGTTACTTGGCGCGCACATGGTTGGCGCTGAGGTGACTGAACTCATTCAGGGCTACACCATTGGCAAGACCGCTGAGTTGGTCGAGGCGGACTTCATGCACACCGTGTTCCCGCATCCAACGCTGAGCGAGATGATGCACGAAAGCGTGCTCGGCGCTTATGGCAAGATGTTGCACATGTGAAATGCGCCATTTGCTAAAATAAATGCTGTCATTCCCGCGAAGGCGGGAAACTATGGTCTTGGTGCGAAGTTTAGGCCACTGATATTGCACCAGCGGCCGGACCTGACCATGGATCGCCGCTTTCGCGAGGATGACACATCAAATGAACGACGAGCGTAACTTGGTCCCGAGTAATTCATGGAACCTCTCAACCCGCATGGCGGTCGCCGCTGCCGTACTTATGGCCCTCGTGATCGCGCTCGGCTATGGCGTCGACGCGGGCCATTTCCGTGCGTTCGACATCGCCGTATCGAACGCCCTGAACTTGCAGCGCGGTATTTCGCCGGAATGGTTGATCCTTCTTATGCAAGGCATCAGCTGGATTGGCGGCGGCATACAACGTTTTATCATCATTGGCATATTGACCATTGCGCTTTGGCGCTGGTGGGGCTGGGGGTCGGCGCTCGCTATGGGGGTAACCACGCTCGTCGCCGCTTTCACATCTGAAGTCTTGAAGTATTTTTTTGACCGCGTGCGCCCCGATTTGGTCGCGCAGCTTGATCCGATCACGAGCCCGGCATATCCAAGCGGCCATTCCAATAATGCCGCCGTGTTCTACATATTGTTCATTATGCTTGTGCCCCAAGCGCGCCACCCGGGATGGCAATTGGCAGCAGCGGCGATGATATTGCTGACCGGCCTTTCGCGCATTCTGCTTGGCGTGCATTGGCCAACGGATGTGATCGGTGGATGGATGATGGGCGCGTCCTTTGCATTAGTGGCAGGCGCAGTCATTTCCTTCCGCCAGCATCAGAAAAAGGGCCAGTTTCCTTCAGTGCTCGCGCCCTAAATATTCTCAGTGTCGTTTTTGCTGTCCTACACGCCGCTATTTTGTCATCACTATGACAACGCGTTATCAGGGGGTGTAAAGACATGCATTTAACTACCGAATTTAGCCGAAAACTCCGAGTCGTGGCATTGGCCAGCGCAGCTTTATTTGCCGGCGCGGCAAACGCGCAAACCTCCGTCATTACCGCCGAAAAGATGGTCGACGTTCTGACCGGCAAGACGGTCGATTTTCCCGCTATTTTCGTTGGCGCGGACGGCCGCATCACCAGCATCGCCGATGCCCGTACGGTAAAATGGGGCAGCGACGTCACGCATATCGACATGTCTGGTAAAACCATCTTGCCAGGCCTGATTGACATGCATGTCCATCTCGATAGCCCCGCCGACATTGGAGGCTATCGCGGGCTCGAATTTACCGACAGCTTCTGGGCCATGACCGCGGTCGGCGCAGCGCAGGCCATGCTCAAGGCCGGATTTACCACTGTGCGCAATGTCGGGGCGGAAAATCGCAATGACATCGGACTGAAACAAGCCATTGAAAATGGATATGCGATAGGCCCACGTATTGTGCCCGCAGGCTATTCCATCGGCGCGACTGGCGGGCATTGCGACTCAACCTTCCTCCCGCCAAGCCTTGAAGGAGCATCGAAGGAAGAGGGCATTGCCGATAGCGCTGACGAATTGCGCTACGAAGTCCGTCGCCAACGCAAATATGGTGCTGAGGTGATCAAGGTTTGCGCAACGGGCGGTGTCTTTTCGCGCAATACTGAACCGGGGCAACAACAGCTTTCCGAACCCGAACTGCGCGTGATTGCAGAAGAAGCGCATCAATGGGGCCTGCGGGTCGCGGCCCATGCGCATGGCGGTGACGGCATTAAGGCGGCGATCAAGGCAGGCATCGACACTATCGAACATGCCAGCCTCGTCGATGACGAAGGCATTAAGCTCGCTGCTGCACGCACGCGTCCCGTCTGGTTCGCGATGGATATCTTCAACACTGACTATACGCAGGCGGAAGGCGCAAAGAACGGCGTGCTTGAGGATAATTTGCGCAAGGACCGGGAAGTCGCGCAAATCCAGCGCGATAATTTCCGCAAGGCGCATAAGGCTGGCGTACGGATGGTCTTTGCCTCCGACGCGGGGGTTATGCCACACGGATTGGTCGGTGGGCAGTTCAAGACGATGGTCGAATATGGGATGGCCCCGATTGAAGCTATTCAAGCGGCAACCCGCAACGCAGCACAAGCGCTTGGCCGGGAGAAAGATGTGGGCGCAATTGCCGTTGGCCGCTTTGCCGATATCATCGCCGTTGATGGCGATCCATTGGCCAATGTGCGCGAACTGGAGTCGGTTGATGCAGTCGTGAAAGGCGGCAAGGTCGTCCAATAATTCAGCTTACATCAATCCGCCATGGCGCATTGATTGCGCGATGGCGGTTGTGTAAACTGCACGTATCATCGGTCGTAGAACCGTTGGGGGAAGAACATCAGGGATTTTGAAACATGATCACTATCATCGCAACAGCACTGCTCAGCATGGCCGCCATGAAAGGCGACGCCATGGATAATGCACGCAAGGCGTTCAACAATTGCATGATCGAGGCACATAATGCCGCGGTCACAGAGAAAGCCAGTCCAAGCGCCTTCATCAAAACCTCCGACACGGCATGCCCGACCGAGCGCGCGGCTTACAAAGAAATACTGGTGAAGTCGGAACGTTCTTATGGCTCAAGCCAAAGCGAAGCCGAAAAATTTGCGTCTGAAGAGATCCAGATGATCGTGGATTCTGTGGTGTCAAGTTTCAACGAAAATGTTGAAAACGGCGCGAAATTGACGCCGGAAAAATAATGACTCCATGAAAAAGGGGCTGCAGTAAAGTCAGCAGCCCCTCAATGTTGCTCAGGCTAGCGGGCCAGCCTTGAGAGAAGAATTTATTCCTCTAGGCCAGCGAGCTTGGCTCCAATCGACTTCGCAACATCTACGCGAACGGCGTCATTGTGCTGCTTAACAGTTTGCACAACTTTTCCATCTTTAGACAATAGCACAGCTTCATCATTGGAGCCTTCTGGCGCGAGGCGGACAATTAATGGACGCGGGTAAAGCCGGTTGCTTGCACCGTTGGCGCCGTCAACTATTGCGCCTACGCCACCACCAAGCAAAATGTTGCCAAACGCCGATCCGCCAAGTTTCGATTGAATAAGCACATAGGTAGGTTTGTGACCTGGCAACGTGATATCAGCTCGGAGATCGCTCTTCCGTTTGAATTCAAGCGAGCATGGCGTCGTGCAAGTTTGGCCACCCGTGAATTTAACCAGTGCGCCCTCTGGATTTGTTGTAGTCTGATAGTCAGTGCTCGTACCATTCAAGACAGTTGCGCATCCCCCAAGGCTAACCGTCATCAATGCGGTCGCCAGAACAATTATTCTATTTTTCACTTTGGTTCCCCTTTTGTTAAACCGAGGAGATTAATTGTAAATTGCCGTAAAGTTGTAAAGTCCAAAATATCACTTTTATAATATTAATTTAAACCAGCCATATTGAAGAAAAATATTTACCTTTATCTGGCAACATCTGACACGAAGTACTCATTCCTTCGTCTGCGCCAAGTTCTGGCCGTGCGGACGAGGTCTCGGCACATGTTTTTGCTCATGACCCGATTTAGGCGGTTGGCATTATAATATTCGACCCTGACAAATTGTTCAACGTTCCGCCTACTTGCATTGAACAAAATTGGCAGGAGCCTGAAAGTATACTCTATGCGCTGAGGGCAGGCAGAGAAGACCTTGATTCCGTTTATGAGAAGGGCCTAAAAGCTTTACCGACGATGGCGGTGGATTTACGTTTCCCTAGCGTCATCTGGCAGAATCCTGAACGGAATGTCGAGTGGAAAAAGGTATTCCACGGCGAACAGTCGAACGTTATTGCAGCGCTATCTCCGCGAGCGATTGATAGCGGCTGAAAAGGAAGTTCTCGAAACAGATATTGTTCCTGACGCGGTCGTGGCAGAAATACGGAACTCTGCTTGTTTGGCCGTACCAATCCGGAAGAATATGGTGGCGCTGGCATGAACATTCAGCAATATATCCGTACGATGCGTGAATTTAGCTTTGCCATGCGGTGCTTTCGTTCCGTCACCTCAATTAATGTTGGCATAGTGTGTTCGGCAGTTAAAAATGGTGGGACCGATGCGCGGAAGTCCGAGTGGTTGCCGCGACTGGCCGCAGGCGACGTTGCGTCAGCAAAGGTGTTTGCAACCGAAATTTGCGGTCGCGTCGTCGACCGTGTGGTTCAGATTTATGGCGGTGCAGGGTATCTGGCAGAATATCAAGCCGAGCGCTTTTTCCGCGATGCGCGCGTCTACCGGATTTATGAAGGCACAACGCAATTTCTGCAGCTCCAGATTGCCAAGCACATGCTGCGTGAATGGGCTGCCCAATCCTGATGTCAGGAGCATGGCATGTATAATCTGCTGAATGGTCTTACGATTATCGAGGCATCATCCTTTGTCGCATCGCCGACGGCCGGTCTCTATTGCGCGCAATATGGGGCTGAGGTTATCCGCGTTGATCAAATTAAGGGCGGGCCAGATTATCATCGCTGGCCTGTGACAGAGGCGAATGACTCGCTTTATTGGGAAAATTTAAATCGAGCAAAGAAGTCAGTAGCGCTGGATTTATCAAGCCCGCAAGGCCGCGAATTGTTGCAGCAACTGGTGCGGGCTACCGGTCAATTCATAACCAATTTTCCTGCCGACGGATTTCTCTCCCATGCAAAATTGGCGGAAGGACGGGCTGATCTGGTGACCGTTCGTGTTATGGGCTGGGCTGATGGTGCGCCGGCGCTGGATTACACCGTGAACAACGCGGTTGGTTACCCGATGATGACGGGACCGGGGCCTGAGCCAGTCAATCACGTGCTGCCCGCATGGGACGTCATAAGCGGCGCTTATGCCGCCTTCGCGATGCTGGCAGCAATCCGGCGCCGCGAACAGACAGGCGAGGGCAGCGAAGTCCGGATTCCATTGTCGGATGTGGCCATCGGCACAGTTGCCAACTTGGGCGGCATAGCGGAGGTGCTTCATAACAATGCCAATCGTCCCCGGCTTGGCAACGCGGTCTATGGTCTTTTCGGGCGAGACTTTGTCACCAAGGATGGCGTGCGCACGATGATCGTTGTTGTTACCCATCGGCAGTGGGCAAACCTTATGGGCGCGCTTGGTTTGAAGGCTGCAGTTGAAGCTATCGAAGCGCAGCGCGGCGTCAGCTTTTCCAAAGACGATGGTCTGCGTTTCGAGCATCGCGATGCACTGTATCCGTTGTTCGAACACGCGATTGGTGCGCTTGACCATGCTGTGATGGCTACAACGCTTGACGAGGCAGGCATCGTGCATTCGGCCTATCGGACCATGTTGGATGCCGCCCATGACCCACGCCTCGTCGGCAATAATCCGATGTTCACTGCCTTCGACGCTAACCCTTCCGGGTTCAGCTATCCGGCGGCTGGTGCGTTTGGATCGATACCTCAGTTGGAACGCGGCAATGCCAGAGCCGCGCCGCATAATGGACAGCATACAGAAGAAGTACTGAGCGGCCAGCTCGGCTTGTCCTCGGGTGAAATTGCCCGCCTCATTGACTCTGGAACCATAGGAATTGCCACATGACCAAGCTTCGCCGTGCAGCTATCGTTACTCCCATTCGCACGCCAGTTGGTAAATTTGGCGGAGCGCTCTCTTCGCTCAATGCAGGTGACTTGGGCGGAATCATCCTCAAGGCATTGATGGAGCGAACGAAGATTGATCCTACCCGGGTTGATGATGTGGTTTTTGCGCAAGGATATGGCAATGGCGAGGCGCCATGCATTGGCCATTGGGCTTGGCTAGCGGCGGGGCTTCCGATTGAGGTTCCTGGCTATCAAGTCGACCGGCGTTGCGGGTCGGGGCTGCAAGCAATCGTGAACGCTGCGATGATGGTTCAAACAGGTGTGAGTGATATTGTGGTCGCGGGCGGCTGCGAGAGCATGTCCAACGTCGAGCACTATTCTACCGATATTCGAAAAGGTGTTCGTGCGGGCAATCTAACGCTGCATGACCGATTGACGAGGGGGCGCGTGATGAGCCAGCCGGTTGAACGCTTTGGTATCATTACAGGTATGATTGAGACAGCCGAAAATCTGGCGAAGGACCATGATATCAGCCGTGAAGCTTGTGATGCTTATGCAGCACGCTCGAACCAGCGTGCGGCGGCCGCCTGGGCAAATGGCCTGTTCGATGATGAACTAGTGCCAGTAAGCATCGCGCAAAGAAAAGGCGACCCGGTCGTCTTTGACCATGACGAAGGCTATCGCGCCGACGCGACGCTTGAGACAATGGCTGCGTTAAGGCCACTCGAAGGCGGCGTGGTAACTGCGGGTAATGCCAGCCAGCAGAACGACGCCGGAGCAGCTTGCCTTGTTGTGGCAGAAGACAAGCTCGAGGAACTCGGGCTGGAACCCATTGCCTATTTTCACAGCTGGGCTGCCGCTGGCTGTGAGCCGTCGCGCATGGGCTACGGACCTGTGCCAGCGACCGAACGTCTGTTTGCACGCAACGGCCTATCGTGGAGCGATATTGGCCTTGTCGAACTCAACGAAGCTTTTGCACCGCAAGTCCTTGCTTGCCTCAAAGGCTGGGGTTGGTCGGATGATGACAGCCGTCACGACATGCTCAATGTCAACGGGTCGGGTATATCGCTTGGCCATCCAATCGGTGCAACTGGCGGACGCATATTGGCCAATTTAACGCGTGAAATGCACCGCCGTGATGTCCGGTACGGGCTTGAAACAATGTGCATTGGCGGTGGTCAGGGTATTGCGGCAGTGTTTGAGCGCGCATGAGTTTTTCCGCCGCTCTCGAAGCTGCTCAAGGCTACCGCGAAGCGGCAAAAAATGCGCTTGCTGAGCGACTGACACATCAAGATATTAACTCGGATCAACGCGCTGCGCATGGCTTTTCCTGGGTTGCGACAAGTGTTGCTGCTCTCGAAGCGGTTAACAGTTGGCTCCACCAAAATGGCGGCGGTTCTAAACTTGACCAACAGATTGCGACGCTGATTTTTGCTGAAACGCTAGGTCAACTGACAGGCGGACTTCCAATGGGCCAGAACGAGATATTTCGTCCTGCCGATCTAGGGGTTACGCAAGCATCTCGTAAACTTTCAGAGAGCTACGAAAATCTGTCGGGTGCAGACCTAGTTGCACTGCGTTCTGAAGTGGCCCAGGCCATGGCGGACGGCGAGATGCCAAGCGAGAGCTTTCATGACGCGGAGCTCGACGCGATTCGCGACCAGTATCGCCGGTTTACGACCAGCGAGATTTTGCCGCACGCGCATGAATGGCATCTGGCTAACGATCTGATCCCCGATGAGACCATTTCGGCGATGGCGGCGCTTGGAACTTTCGGCGTCTGCATTCCAGCTGAATATGGCGGGCTGGGATTGTCCAAACTGGTTATGTGCGTGATAACACAAGAGCTGTCGCGCGGGTGGATTGGCGCTGGCTCTCTCAGCACGCGATCAGAAATCGCGGGTGAGCTTATTTCAATGGGCGGCACAGAAATGCAAAAAGCCCACTGGTTGCCAAAAATCGCGAGCGGT
>JANPKN010000088.1:0-2102 GCA_031426075.1 Sphingomonadaceae bacterium | reverse complement strand
CTTCGAAAAGGCGAGCTAAGGCGTAAAATCATCTCACGCAAAGCCGCGAAGGCGCAAAAAGAGAAGTAAGGAAATACTTCTTCTTTGTGTCTTTGCGGCTTTGCGTGATAAATTTTGGTCGCGATTAGGCGCGAAAAACCTATTGATTACCCCAAATAGCGCGCATCAAGGCTGGCTTTCGCTGCGCGATATTCTGCCTCTAACTGGTCAACGAATTGTGCGACGGTTTGGACTTCCTTGATCGCGCCAATGCCCTGGCCTGAACCCCAAATGTCCTTCCACGCCTTGGCTTCGCTATTACCGCCGGAGCCAAAGTTCATCGTGGAAATATCGCCCTTGGGCAGGTTGTTCGGGTCCATGCCTGCCCGCTCGATGGACTGGCGCAGGTAGTTGCCGCTGACACCTGTAAACAGGTCGGAATAAACAATGTCCGCCGCGTTCGCTTCGACGATGTTTTCTTTATAGCCCTCAACGGCATTGGCCTCTTTGGTTGCGATGAATGCGCTGCCGATATAGCCGAAGTCGGCGCCCATGGCCTGCGCGGCGAGCACCGAGGCACCGTGCGCGATCGAGCCCGACAAAGCCACTGGTCCATCAAACCATTCGCGGATCTCGCGCATCAACGCGAATGGCGACGTCACGCCAGCATGGCCGCCAGCGCCAGCCGCGACAGGAATAAGGCCATCCGCCCCCTTCTCGATTGCCTTGTGCGCGAAACGGTCGTTGATCACGTCATGCAGCACAATCCCGCCCCACGAATGGACGGCATCGTTCAATTCGACCTGAGCGCCCAGTGACGTGATTGTAATGGGCACCTGCCATTTTGCGCAGGTCGCGATGTCTTCCTGCAGGCGATTGTTCGATTTATGCACAATCTGGTTCACGGCATAAGGCGCGGCAAGCCGATCCGGATTTTCCCGGTTATGCGCCGCCAGCTCTTCAGTGATCTGGTGCAACCATTCGTCCAGCTGCGCTTGTGGGCGCGCGTTGAGCGCAGGAAACGACCCTACAATGCCAGCCTTACACTGCGCGATGACCAATTCCGGACCCGACACGATGAACAGCGGCGAGCCGATCACCGGGAGCCGAAGATTATCGAAAATTGCCGGAAGTGCCATGCGTCGAATCCCTTGTTAATTCATCAATTAAAGGTTGGTTAGCCACACCGCATCGCGGCTGTCAAATGCACGTTTTGGCAGGAGCCGTTCCGTAAGGTCAGATGACGCATCCCGGCATACGACACGCGCCGACCGGATCGCCTCAGCCAGAGGCAATGATGTTGAAGAGCCTAATTTAAACGGTCTGAGACGACCGCCAGGGCATGGTGTAGTGTTGGCAGCCCTCTTGCAGACTAAACGCTATTAGCAGCGCTTAGAATCGCTCTGACGGACGCTGTGGCTACATCCTGACTAATCCCGACGCCAAATAATATCGGCCCGTCGCCAACACGGCATTCGACATAAGCTGCGGCGCGGGCATCAGTGCCATGGCCAATGGCATGCTCGCTATAGTCGATGATGTGCAACGCCCCGCCGAGCGCGTCTTCCAACGCGTTAGCCAGACTGGAAATCAGGCCATTGCCGCGCCCGCTGACGCTTTGTTCCACCCCGTCAATCCGAATGTTACCTGCAAAAATCCGCTCGTCCTTTTGGCGCTGGCTTTGGGTTTCGTGGAAATCAATCAAGCGGAACCGGCCTTCACCTTTCAGGTGGTAGCGCTTTTCAAACGATTCACATATGTCGGTGCTGGTGAGTTCACGGCCTGTCGTGTCGGACAATTCCTGCACGGTGGTAGAGAAATTCGCCTGCATACTTTTGGGCAGTTTCAGACCTTGGTCCTGCTCAATGACCCAAGCCACGCCGCCCTTTCCGCTTTGTGAATTCACGCGAATGACGGCTTCATAACTGCGTCCCAGATCGGCGGGGTCGATAGGCAGATAGGGCACGCGCCAGATTTCGTCGTTCTGCCGTTCCTGCGCGGCGAAACCTTTTTTGATCGCGTCCTGATGCGAACCCGAAAAGGCGGTGAATACCAATTCGCCAGCGTAGGGATGCCGCGGGTGTACAGGTAACTGGTTGCAGTATTCGACGGTCTGAATAACT
>JANPKN010000087.1:0-3240 GCA_031426075.1 Sphingomonadaceae bacterium | reverse complement strand
AATGCGTTTCTGGTCGGTCAGCGACGCCGTCAATACCGCCGAACTTTGTGGGCGATATGCGCCTTGTGCAACTTCTTCCTCACGGCTCCAGATCAGCTTGACTGGATAGGGCAACTGCATCGCCAGCTTCGTCACTTGGCCCACAATTTCCATATACATGGGCAAGCGGCGGCCAAAGCTGCCGCCGATGATCATGGGATGGAAAGTGACATTGTCGGCATCAAGGCCTGATACCTCGACCGCCATCATTTTGGTTGCCAGCGGGTCTTGCATGCCGCCCCAAATGTCGAGCTTTCCATCTTTGAATTGCGCGGTGAGCGCAAAGGGCTCCATCATCGCATGGTGCAGGAACGGCACCTGATATTTGGCCATAATCGGCTTGGCGCCAAGACCGGCGGCGACATCGCCTTCGCCAGCTTCGCCTTCTGCCTCGCCCTTTGCCAGTGCCGCGTCATGGGCCTTGAAAATCGATGCAGTTGAAATGCACGCATTTCCGCCATCGCTGAAGCTTGGGGTTAAGGCCCGCAGGCCGGAGATTGCGGGCCAATAGCCCTTGCCAATGACAGCAACGGCGTCATCGAGCTTGATGACTTTCTCAACGCCCTTGATCGCCAATGCGGGCGCGGTGTCGACTGAAGTCAGTTTTCCGCCACGCACGGGCGCTGCCATGATTGTCGCAATGCGCATGCCGGGCATCGCGAAATCCATGCCATATTGCGCGCTGCCATCGACCTTTGCCGGGATATCGAGACGCTGCATCGATTGGCGCACCAAGCGATATTGCGATGGGTCTTTCAGCTTTGGCGCATTGTCGAGCGCCAAGGTTGCCGCTTCTTCTGCCAGCTCGCCATAGCGCAAAGACCGCCCGGACTTGGCATGGACGACATGGCTGTCCTGTGTGGTTAGTTCCCCGACCGGAGCATTCAAGCGCTTTGCAGCGGTCTCAATCAATGCGAGCCGCGTAGCCGCGCCAACCTTTTGAAACGTCACTTGGCCAGTGAAACGCAAAGCGGTCGATCCGCCCGTAATCTGAAGGTTCATTTGCCGCGCGATGAAAGACAGAAAGGATTGCGGAATGCCGTTTATGATCGCTGGCTGACCGGACATTTCGGCGAGGAAACCACGACCCAAGCCCACATTGGCGAAGGCTGATTCCGCGGGTGCAGACACGATGCGCACCTGTTCCCATGTCGCATCCAGTTCTTCGGCAAGCATCTGCGCAAGGCCAGTGTTCGACCCCTGGCCGATGTCGGTGTGCGGGGAATAAATGGTGATGACGTCGTCTTCGCTGATTTTCAGCCAGGTCGCAAAACTATGCTCGCCTTCGCCTGTTATGCGTGCCTTGGCATCCTTTGCTGCATTGCTGTCGGCGATTGAAATGCCAAACAACCCAGCGCCGACAATGGCGACGCCGCCGATCAGGAAGGCACGGCGTTTGACGCCTTTACGCTTAACGGGTGGTGCGGGTGCAATATCGGGTGTTGGGTTATCGGCCATCAGACGGCTCCCTCGACAGCTTGCGCGGCTTGTCCCGTGGCCGTGCGAATGGCCTTGCGAATGCGCGGATAGGTGCCGCAGCGGCAGAGGTTGGTCATCGCCTCGTCAATTTGCGCGTCGCTTGGGCGGCCTGTTTTTTCGATCAGCGCTACTGCGGCCATGATTTGTCCGGACTGGCAATAACCGCATTGTGGAACCTGCGCCGAAATCCAAGCCTGTTGAACGGCATGCAGCGTGCCATCGGCGGATTTCAGGCCTTCAATCGTGGTGATCGATTTGCCCGCGACGTCACTAACGGGGATACTGCAAGAGCGGGCGGGTTCGCCATCGACATGGACGGTGCAGGCGCCGCAAGCCGCTATGCCGCAACCGAATTTCGTACCAGTCAGGCCCAATTCCTCACGGATGACCCACAATAATGGGGTATCTGGCTCAGCGGACAGTGCCACCGCCTTGCCATTGATTGACGTCTGAATTGCCATACGAAGAAGCTCCCACCCTTAGTTACGTTTCATATAGCAACGCTTCCGCCACTTTGCTAGCGGGTAGCCATGAAAACGGGCAGTGCAAACCATGATCGCATCCTTGCCGCCGCACTTGATTGGGCTGACGCGCCCATGGCAATTGCGACGGTGGTCGAAACGTGGAAGTCGGCGCCTTGCCCTGTTGGCACGCATATGCTGGCCCATGCCGACGGGCGGTTCGTGGGATCAGTGTCCGGCGGATGCGTTGAGGCCGATGTTCTGGAACGCGCGCAAATGGTGCTGGCTGGCGCGCCATCGGTGTTGCGCCGTTATGGCGTGGCCGATGACGCGGCGTGGGAAGTGGGCCTGCCTTGTGGCGGTGACATTCAGGTGTTGGTGCAGCGGGTTTCGGTGGACGGTTTTCCAGAAAGCCTGTTTGGGGACATTGTAGCCGCGCGAAATGCCGGAACGACTTTGTCCGTTACAACGGACCTCGCCACTGGTCGCAGCGCTGCATCGTCGGACGCGCAGGGCTTCGTAAACATCTATTATCCGCCACGCCGGTTGTTAATTATCGGCGCGGTGGAGATTGCTGCGGCGCTCTCGGCGATAGCCGTATCGCAAGGTATTGATGTGACCTTATGCGACCCGCGCGGGCGGTTTTTGACGGCGGACCGCTTCCCCAATGTGCGCCTCGACGACCGCTGGCCCGATGAGGCGGTCAAGGCATTCGCGCCGGATAGCCGAAGCGCGATTGTGACATTGAGCCATGATGTAAAGATTGACGATCCAGCGCTGATTGGGGCGTTGGCGAGCCCCGCTGCTTATGTAGCTGCGCTGGGTTCAGTCCGGTCGCATCAGGCGCGCTTGGTCCGGCTGTCTGCAGCGGGCGTCAGCGCGGAACAATGCGCGCGTATTGAGGGCCCAGCGGGCGTTGCGATTAACGCCATCAGCGCGCCGGAAATCGCGCTCTCCATTGCGGGCGGCATGATCCGCGCGTTTAACCAGGGTCTACGATAGTGGAGGTAAAAGACGTCGCAATTGCCATCCTCGCCGCTGGCAATGCGCGCCGCTTTGGTTCGGATAAATTGATGGCTGAACTGGACGGTGTTCTGCTTGGCGTGCGTGCCGCGCAGCAGTTGGCGCAGTTGGATGCTGCTGCGCATTTTGCGGTGTGCCAGCCCGAAGCAGCCATTGCGCCGCATTATGCAGATTTGGGCTTCGTCATTATCGACAACCCGCATGCTGACCTTGGACTGTCCGGTTCGCTCCATCTTGC
>JANPKN010000086.1:0-2484 GCA_031426075.1 Sphingomonadaceae bacterium | reverse complement strand
CCAGATACCGATGATGAGATACATCGGGATCAGGCCAGCTTCGAAGAAGATGTAGAACAGCAACAAATCCTGCGCCGCGAAAACGCCGATCATCAGCGTTTCCATCAGCAGGAACGCCGCCATATATTCGCCGACGCGTTTTTGGATCGAGGCCCAGCTTGCGCCAATACAAATCGGCATCAGGAACACCGAGAGCATGATGAGCGTCAGCGAAATGCCGTCAATGCCAAGCCGCCAGCCAATTGGCCCGAACATTGTCGCACTTTCGGTGAACTGCCACTGCGCCCCTGCTGGATCGTAGCTGACCCACAACCAGACACCCAGCAACAGGTTCACTAATGTAGCTACCAGCGCGACAGTCCGCGCAAGCTCAGCGCGCACGAACAGGCACAACGCCGCCGCGACCACCGGAATGGCCAGCATGATCGAAAGTACAGGAATATCCGCGGCGTTCATTATACTCTCACCATCATCCAGCTAACCGCGATGACCAAGCCAAGAAGCATCACAAGCGCATATGTATAAAGATAACCAGACTGAATCCGCACGGCCATTTTGCTGCCAAAGGAAACAACAGCAGCCGAACCGTTCGGACCAAAACGATCAATTATGCCGACGTCTCCCTGTTTCCAGAACAGACGTCCGAACCAGAATGCAGGACGCACGAACAGGAAGTTGTACAGCTCGTCAAAATACCATTTGTTGAGGAAGAAACGGTAAATCGGCGCAAAGGTTGTCGCCAGACGCTGTGGCGCGTCCTCGGACCGTTGATACATCAGATACGCAGTCGTTAGGCCAATAAGCATGGCCACGGTCGACGACAATTTCACCCACAACGGCACTTGGTGCATGGCATGCATCAGATGCTCGTTGAAATAGAGCGTGCTGTTCGCCCAGAACGCTTTGCCAGCCTCTGCCTCAATGAACTGATTATGGAAGACAAAGCCAGCAAACACTGCGCCGATCGTCAGCAGCGCCAGAGGCGTCAGCATCGACCATGGACTTTCATGTGGATGGTAGCCTGCGGTGCCGTCGCTTGTCGTGGCAACTGCGGCATGGCCATGGCCCGCATCTTCGTGCGCTGGAGCATCATGGTCACCGTGATCGTGCATGGCGTGCTGAATATGCTCCGATTGTTCCCAGCGCGGTTTTCCGAAAAAGGTCAGGAACATCAAACGCCAGCTGTAGAAGCTCGTTAGCAGCGCCGCGATGACACCGATAGCAAAGCCATACATGTGATAAGTAGATTCACTTGCGAACGCAGCTTCGATAATCGCATCCTTGGAGTAGAAGCCAGCGAAACCGCCAAGCCCGAGAATACCAACTCCGGTAATCGCAAGTGTCCCGGCCATCATCGCCCAGAATGTCAGCGGAATATGCTTCCGCAGGCCGCCATAATAACGCATATCCTGTTCATGGTGCATCGCGTGGATCACTGAGCCAGCGCCCAAAAACAGCAACGCCTTGAAAAACGCATGCGTGAACAGATGGAACATCGCCGCGCCATAAGCGCCGGTGCCCGCGGCAAAGAACATGTAGCCAAGCTGCGAGCAGGTCGAATAGGCAATGACGCGTTTGATGTCGGTTTGGACGAGGCCGACGGTCGCTGCGAAAATTGCGGTCGTCGCGCCGACGATAGTGACTACGTTGAGCGCGAACTGGCTTGTTTCAAACAGTGGCGACAGTCGGCACACCATGAATACGCCAGCGGTAACCATCGTTGCAGCGTGGATCAGTGCTGATACGGGCGTTGGCCCCTCCATCGCGTCAGGCAACCATGTGTGCAGGCCAAGCTGCGCCGACTTGCCCATCGCGCCGATGAACAGCAAGATACACAGCAAGCTCATGGTATCGACACGAAGGCCAAGGAAACCAATGCTCGACCCAACCTTGTCGGGTGCTGCGGCCAAAATTTCGGGAATGGACACTGTGCCAAAAAGCCAGAAAATGCCGAAGATGCCGAGCATAAAGCCAAGGTCGCCAACGCGGTTCACAACAAATGCCTTGATGGCAGCCGCGTTCGCACTTGGTTTCTTGTACCAGAAGCCAATCAGCAAATAGGATGCGAGGCCAACGCCTTCCCAACCAAAGAACATTTGCACCAAATTGTTGGCGGTTACCAACATCAGCATCGCAAATGTAAACAGCGACAGATAGGCAAAAAAACGCGGCTGATCTGGATCTTCCTCCATATAGCCCCAGCTATAGAGATGCACGAGCGCCGATACGCTGGTGATGACCACGAGCATGACAGCGGTCAATGCATCGACGCGCAATTCCCAATCAAAGGTCAGGTCACCCGACTGTACCCATGTCATCACGGGCTGCACATAGGCGGTCTCGCTGCCGTTCAGGAAACCGATGAAGATAGGCCAGCTCAGAAACGACGCAATGAACAAGCCAGCGGTCGTGATCGTCTTTGCCGCCATCGCGCCAATGAAGCGCTGGCCCAAGCCGGCGACGAGCGCAGCCAGAAGCGGCAGG
>JANPKN010000085.1:0-18694 GCA_031426075.1 Sphingomonadaceae bacterium | reverse complement strand
TCGAACAGCACATAATAATGCTCGCAGGCGTGCAAAGGTGCCGCCACACCCACGCTGGCAGCCAGATCGCGGGTCCACATACCACCGCATATCACGACATAATCGGCATCAATCGAACCATCCGCGGTATCAACGCCCGTTACGCGATCGCCATTATGGCGAATTTTGGTGACCTTCGTGTTTTCAAAAATCTTTGCGCCGCCTGTGCGTGCACCCTTCGCCAGTGCCTGTGTGATATCAACCGCATTGGCATAGCCATCACTGGGGATGTGGATTCCGCCGACCACGTCATCGACATTGACGATATGCGCGAGCGCCTTGATCTCTTCGGGTGTCACGACATGGACAGGCAGATCGAAGACCTTGGCCATGGAGGCGCTGCGTTTCAGTTCCTCGAACCGCTCCTGGTTAGTCGCCATCGAGATCGAGCCGCATTGCCGGTATCCGGTTGCCTGCCCCGTCTCTGCCTCAAGCCCGCGATATAACTCGCCGGTATATTTGGCGAGCTTGGTCATATTGATGCTGGGGCGAAGTTGCCCAACCAATCCTGCCGCATGCCAAGTCGTACCACTTGTCAGTTGTTTGCGTTCAAGCAAAACAACATCATCCCAGCCAATCTTGGTCAAATGATAGGCAATTGAGCAACCGATAACCCCACCACCGACAATGACGACTTTTGCTTTATTTGGGAGTTCAGCCACCGATCAGACTTTCATTTTCGCGTTGTCGGGATCGTAAGCAGGATGTTCAAGCACTATCCCCGCATGCCGCTCACCTTGCAACATGATGTCAAATGTCGAACCCGGCGCGGCATTCTCGATGGGCACACATGCAAAGAACAGGCTTTTCCCCACACGGTGTCCATAGCCACCTGACGTCGTCAGCCCGATGCATTCCTCGCCGATCAGGCAAGGCTCGGCACCGCGCACATCAACATTGATTGCATCGACTTCGCCATACACGATCCGGAAACGATCTGGCGCATCCAGCGTTGCTTGCATCCCGACGAAATCTTCTTTCTTGAAATTGATGAAGCGCGGCATGTCCGCTTCGATCATCGTCAACTCATTGGTGAGTTCAGAGCCCCAGGCCTTATAGCCCTTCTCGACCCGCATCGTGTTGGCCGCGTAAAGCCCATAATTGACAATGCCAAATTCCTGCCCGGCATCCCAGACAGCATTATACAGTGCCGCAAGATTGTCCATCGCCGGATGCAGTTCCCAACCAAGTTCGCCTGCATAGGATACCCGCAGTGCGCGCATGTTCATGCCCGCAATTGTAACCTCCTGCCCGCTAAGCCAGCGAAAACCTTCGTTACTTAAATCTGCATCGGTTAGCTTACTCAGCACATCGCGTGAGCGTGGACCATTCATCACCAGCACGCCAAGGTCCATGGTGAGGTTGCGGATTGCTACGTCCTCATGCGGCAGTTTGCTCTGGATCAGAAGGTCCCAGTCGCGCTGTTCAGCCGCGGCCGCGGAAAGACAATAAAAATGATCATCGGCAAAGCGGGTAACCGTCATCTCACCGTAGATGCGACCTTGCACCGACAGCGGATGGACCAAACCAATGCCACCAAATTTTTTGGGCATCCGGTTTGCGCAGATCCGGTTGAGAAAAGCCTCTGCATCAGGTCCGGTCACATCATATTTGGCAAAGCCCGAAAGGTCGAGGACGCCAACGCGTTCGGCAACCGCCTTCACCTCGGCGGCGACTGCATCGAAGCTGTTCGTGCGTTCGTAGCCGCCCTGTTCTTCAGCGCTGTCGAGTGCAAAATATTTAGGCCGTTCCCAACCGTAAGTTTCGCCATATACCGCACCAGCCGACAGCAACCGGCCATAGAGTGCGCTCATTTTTTGTGGACGACCATCGGGTTCTTCTTCGCCCGGCAGGCGTGTGGTGAAAGTCATTCTGTAGTCGAGGAAAACTTTTTCACGGCTATAGTCCTCGTCGGCATATGGTCCATAACGACGTGGGTCGAATTCGTTCATGTTGATGTCGGCATCACCGAACACCATCCATTGCGCCATATATTTGCCCGCACCGCCGCCTTGCGCGATGCCAAAGCTTGTCCCGCAGCAATGCCAGAAATTCTTGAGACCCACGGCTGGCCCCAGCAGTGGCCCGCCGTCCGGGGTGTGCGGGATCGCGCCGTTAACGAAGCGGCGCAGGCCGACCTCACCGAATATCGGCATGCGTTCAATTGCGCGCTCAAGCCATGGGGCAATCCGCTCCAGATCTTCAGGAAACAGTTCGCTGGTCGATTCCCACTCAGGATTACCACCGCGGGGTGCCCAGGCCTCGGCCAATCCAGTATTTTCATACACGCCGATCAGTCCGCTTTTCTGTTCCTGCCGGAAATAGCCCGAAACATGCGGGCAGCGCATGACGGGGATTTCTTCCTCGCGGTCCTTGAAGGCCGGAATGGGGTCGGTGACGACATAATGGTGCTCCATATTGGTCACCGGAATGTCTATTCCCGCCATTTGGGCTATCCGCCGTGCATAGCATCCTGCTGCGTTCACCACGATCTCCGCGCGGACAGTGCCTTTCTCGGTCTCCACATCCCATTCACCTGTCGGCAATTGCGTAAGACCAGTGACCCGGTTTTTGCGGACAATCTTGGCGCCCATATTCTTTGCACCAATGGCGAGCGCATTACAGATACCGGATGGATCGGCATGTCCGTCTTCAGTAGTCCGCGCGCCAGCGATGACACCGTCAAGGGTCATGAACGGATTATGGCGAAGAATTTCCTCGGGCGGAATGATCTCCATTTCAAAACCGATGATCTTTGAAAAACCCTCAATATATCGCATCCACGCCAGCTCGCGCTCGTTCGTCGCAAGGCGGATTCCACCGGATTTATGCCAGCTGACATATTGTCCCGTCAGCCCTTCAAGCCGGGGATATAGTTCATTGCTGTACGCGTGCATCTTGGCGAGATTAAAGCTTCCGGTGATATTTGGGCATTGCCCCGCAGCGTGCCAGGTAGAGCCCGAAGTCAGCTCGTCTTTTTCAATCAGCAGGCAATCGGTCCAGCCGAGCTCAGCGAGATGGTAAAGCAGCGATGCCCCCATGATACCGCCGCCAATAATGACAACCCGCGCCGATGTTTGCATGAAAGCCCTGCTCCTTGTGGCGTTACGTAATGGAAACCTTAGGGCGGGTTTGAGGTCAGGCACAAATGGGGAATATGACGGGACCGGTTAAAAAAATTTTTGAGTCACAACCGCCAGTGTCTGTAAGGAAAGCGGGAGGAAATCCTAACTTTGAAAGTTCATTTATGCTGGTTGCATTGGTAACAGGTGCTGCACAAGGCGTTGGCTTTGTGACGGCGAAGATGTTTGCTGAAACAGGCTATCATGTCGTCATGACAGATGTGCAGCCGCTTGATGCGCAAATCGAAACATTGGCGGCCGGCGGCGGAAGCGTATCCGCCTTGTCGGGTGATATATCATCTGAGGCGTTCGTCACCGAACTGGCCGAAAAAATTGCGCGCGAGCACGAGGCGGTCGACGTGCTTGTGAACAATGCCGGTATCAGTTTAATTTGCCCCGCCGAAGATACCAGCGTCGAACAGTGGCACCGCGTCATGAGCATAAATCTGACCGGACCATTCTTGCTGTGCCGGGAACTCGGCAAGCAGATGCTCGCACGCCAGCGGGGTAATATTGTCAACGTCGCCTCAATTGCCGGCCTTCACGGCGTTATCGACCGCTCGGCTTATAATGCGTCGAAGCACGGGTTGATTGGACTGACACGGACGCTTGCTGCGGAATGGGGCAACCGCGGCGTGCGCGTAAACGCTGTATGCCCTGGCTGGATCAAAACCGAAATGGACGAAGCGGATCAGGGCTCGGGCGCTTATTCAGATTCGGATATCATTAATCGGGTCCCGATGGGCAGGTTTGCAAAACCGGAAGATGTTGCGCGGGCGATCGCATTTCTTGCACACGAAGACAGCTTCATTAACGGCGTTAGCTTACCGGTGGACGGTGGATGGATCGCCGATGCAAGCTGGGATGCTCTGCGTCTGAAAAAACGATGAGGCTTGTCAATTAGCATCGTATTGAACCGTCATGGCACAGTAACAGTTGTGATCTACGCTTCAGCCATCTGAGATGTTGCCTTTTTAGCGAAACGAAGCCCGATGACGACTATTTCCCTTTCGTTTCCAAAGGCAGATGCGCGAGCATACTTCTTGTGTGCCTTACGATTGTTGTGGATTGCGCTGCCGCTCGCAATATTACTGCCACTTCATATTGTCTGGCACGTGCTAAAACTGCCTTCGCCCTGGGCAATGCTGTTCCTGCGTATTTGCGCACGTGCTTTGGGTGCGCGGGTCAGAGTTTACGGCGAGCCATTGCGAAAAGAAGTGTTTTTTGTCGCCAATCATATTTCATGGCACGATATTCCGATATTGGCCGGGATCACCGGCTCTGCTTTCGTAGCGCAGGACGGCGTTCGCGACTGGCCGTTGATAGGCTGGCTCGCAAAGTTAAATCGCACCATTTTTATTAGTCGCACCGAAAAGCAAAATGTCGCGCAGCAGGTGGCCGAGTTACGTGAAGCGATTGCAGACAATTGGTCAGTGACGCTCTTTCCCGAAGGCACGACGTCGGACGGGCGTGGGCTGTTGCCCTTCAAACAGTCACTGTTCGCGACGCTTGCGCCGCCCCCCAAGCCGGTGATGATTCAGCCTGTATATCTGGATTTTGGCAATGTCGGACCGGATATCGCCTGGTTGGGCGATGAAACTGGTTGGGAAAGCGCGTGGCGCGCATTTACGAGGCCTGGCAGCTACGACGTAAATGTACATTTCCTGGAACCATTCGATCCCGGAGCTCTTGCGGACCGCAAAATAGTTTGCGCACTTGCCCGTTCGCGACTTGTGGCGGCGTTGTCATTAAAGCTTGGATATAGCGTCACCTAACAACGCGATTTGCCGTTTATGCCCTGACGCGCAGCAAAATAATTCACCCAATCGGCCAAATTTTTCATTTGTGGCTACGCATCGACGGCGCTCTAACTTTCCACAAAAGGCGCAATATGCCTGTCAGAAATATAGTGGGTGGAATCATGAAAATCGGATTTATCGGCCTTGGCAATGTCGGCGGAAAGCTAGCGGGCAGCCTGATCCGTAACGGCCACGACGTAACCGTTCGGGATCTTGATGACGCGCTTGTGGCTGAATATGTCGCACGCGGCGCCAGCTCAGCTGCTTCTCCCAAAGCTTTGGGAGAAGCTGTAGACTTGATCGTCACCTGCCTGCCCTCACCCGCCGCCAGTTCGGCAGTAGCCGAGGGCGAAGACGGCTTTTTACAGGTTATGCGTTCGGGCCAAGTCTGGCTCGAAATGAGCACCACCGATCATAGCGAAATAATCCGCCTCGGCGCATTGGTCGAAGCACGTGGCGCGATGTTTATGGAGTGCCCAGTTTCGGGCGGCTGTCACCGCGCCGATACCGGCAACATCGCGATTTTCGCTGGCGGTCCGCGCGCTGCGTTCGAATTTGTCTTGCCGGTTCTCACAACGATGGGGCGGCGGATATTGCATACAGGTGATTTGGGCACTGCATCGCAGCTTAAGGTGATGACGAACTACCTCTGCACCGTTCATTTGGTGGCACTCGCCGAGGCATTGACGACCTGCAAAGCAATCGGTCTCGACATGAACACGACTTATGAAGCGATCAGGATCTCATCGGGAAACAGCTTTGTCCACGAAACCGAAAGCCAAGTTATCCTGAATGGGAGCCGGGATATCAACTTTACAATGGACCTTGTGAGCAAAGACGTCGGCCTGTTCGACAAAATTGCCCATGCAGCCAACGTGCCGGTCGAACTGTCTCCCCTGATCGTCAAAATCTTCAAGGAAGGCGAAGCGGCATATGGTCCGCGCGAATTTTCACCGAATATCATACGCCGCTACGAAGAACCTATCGGCGTCAAGGTTTTAGGTACCGGATTTCCGGCGGACATGGTCGATGATGAACCCGAAGAACCTGGCTATGAGGTTGTTCCGAAACGCTAAGCTACTTCGGCCAGACGGCTTTCCCCAACATTTTTCGTGACCCAATCCATAAATGTTCGGATACGCAGATTTTCCTTCTTATCTTTTCGGCAGATAAGCCCCCAAGCGCCAGGGCAGACAGCCTTGTGCACTATTGGTCTGACGAGACGCCCCGTAGCGAGGTCCTGATCGACAAACGGACCGTTAACGAGCGCAATTCCTTCTCCGTTAAGCGCCATTTCCAATGCAACCGCCAGTGTATCGACCATAAGATATGGCACTGAAGGTTCAAAAACGATCCCAGCGGAATCAAACCATGTTTGCCAATTTTGAACCTCTGTATAAATGGCGACCAGCGGTTTGCTCATCAAATCCTGAGCGGTCGGTGTCATGCCCATTGCCTGCGCAACGGCAGGGCTACAGACCGGAAACAAAGCATATTCATACAACGGTACCCAGTGAAATTTGGCGGGGTCGGGCGCGGTTTTACAATAGACCAGCCCAACGTCTGCATGAATGTCGTCAAACTCCCACTCGACAGCGCACGTATTGAGCGTCAGTTTGATTTCAGGATGGTCTGCCAAGAACTGCGGCACGCGTTTCGCAAGCCAGCGGATCGACGCGGTCACGTATGTCTGAACGCGTAATGGCTTGTCGAGTGCGTTGCGATGCACTTCCTCGACACCCTCAAGCAGAGATTCAAATGCCGAGCGCACATATGGGTAAAGCACCTTGCCCTCTTCGGTCGAAACGATATGCCGCCCCTCCTGCACGAACAAAGTAACGCCAAGCGCATCTTCGATGAGCTGAACCTGATGACTGACAGCGGGATGCGTGAGGCAAAGCTCGTCCGCCGCATCTCGGATACTCTGATGCCGGGTCGCTGCCTCGAAACCCTTTAATGCTTTCAACGGCGGCAGTTGCTTGAGATCAATTTTTGGATGCACCGCCAGCCCCTCCCCGGATTCGCGTCGTGAGGCGAGGTTAGCACATTGAGAAATGACCGGTAATTAAAATTAACGCATCATTTTCGCATCTTCCAACACCATCTCTGCGCCCTTTTCTGCGACCATTACCGTCGGTGCGTTGGTATTTCCCGATGTAATCGTAGGAAATACCGAAGCGTCAATCACCCGCAGACTCTCAACGCCGTAAACGCGAAGACGGGAATCCACCACACTTGTCGCTGGATCAATCCCCATCATGCAGGTGCTTGTCGGATGATAGACCGTGTCTGCGCGCGCACGAAAGTCGGCAAGCAAAGCTTCGTCGCCGTCAATGTTCGTGCCCGGAATGATTTCTTCTGTGATGATATCGGCCAAGGGATTGGTGCGTGCGAGTTGGCGAAGCAGTCGGTTACCTGCCAGAACGTCGTCAATGTCCGACTGCGTTGCCAGATAATTTGGATGGATCACGGGGCAGACCGCGGCGTCGGCGGAGGCCAGTTCGATATGCCCCCGACTATTTGGGCGACAGGGATTGTGCGAGAGAAGGAAAGCCGAAAAAGGATCGGGATTGAGAAGTTTGCGCGCCGAAAGCGGTGTTTTGGTATAACTCACTGGGCTAAAGTAAAGCTGCAGATTGGGATGCGTTTTGGCTGCATCGCTTCGAACGAATCCACCGCTCTGGTTCACGCTCAATGATAAGGGGCCTGCCCGGTCGGCCATGTAGCGCAATCCGGCGCGAACTTTCCCAAGCATCGGATGAAGCACATCGTTCAAGGTCGCGGTACGGACCTTATAGAAATAGGACACGGCGATATGATCCTGCAAATTCCGGCCTACTGCCTTTGCATCGACCACAGGCTCGACCCCGACATTTTTCATATGGCTCGCATCGCCGATCCCGGACAACATCAACAATTGCGGCGAATTGATTGCCCCCCCTGCTAAAATCACTTCGCGTTTGGCTTTCGCGGTCCAAACTTTACCGCCGCGCTTATATTCGACGCCCGTGGCCCGGCGACCTTCGAGCACGATACGCATCACATGGGCATGCGTTAGAAGTGTCAGCGTTTTACGTTTACGCGCCGGATGCAGAAATGCATTGGCCGTGGACGCGCGCCAGCCGTCGCGTGTGTTGATATGGTAAAATCCGACACCTTCCGGTTTGCCGCCATTGAAGTCGCTGGTGAAGCTGTAACCAAGGGTCTGTGCGGCTTCGACAAAGCTGTGGCATATCGGATGTACATGCCTTGAGATGTCGGTGACATGTTGCGGCCCGCCACGCCCGTGATACGCGCTATGCCAGTCAAAATCCTCGGACTTTTTGAAGTAAGGTAATACGTCGTCCCAACCCCAACCGATATTGCCGAGCGCCTTCCAATCTTCAAAATCCCGAGGCTGACCGCGCACATATACCATTGCGTTGATTGAACCTGAACCGCCGATCACCTTACCACGCGGCCAGTAGCTTCTTCTTCCGCCAAGCGCTTCGACTGGCTCGGTGTCATACATCCAGTTAATCCGCTTGTCGAAAAATGTACGGCCATATCCTATTGGCATCTGGATCCAGATCGAACGATCGCTGCCGCCGGCTTCCAGTACGAGCACCGTATATTTACCGCATTCGGTCAAGCGACTGGCCAGCACGCACCCCGCCGTGCCTGCGCCGACGATGATATAGTCAAATTCGTCTGTCATTGAACAGGATGCTGCGTCATTTCGAGGTGAAGCAAATTGCCGGTGTAGGGGTTGGCGCGCGCCACTTCTTCATTCAGTTCAACGCCAATACCAGGCGCACTCGACGGAATGACATGACCGTCTTCAAATTGAATAGGCGACTTCAGAATATCAGTATGAAAGCCACCCCATGTCTCAATGCTTTCGAGAATAAGGAAATTGGGGGAACAGGTTGCAATCTGGATGTTAGCCGCGCCAACGACAGGTCCACAATATAGATGCGGGGCGATTTGGACGTGATCGACTTCCGCCATCGCGGCAATCTTTTTTGCCTCCAATATTCCACCTACACGGCCGAGATTCATCTGAAGAATTGCCGCCGCGCCAGCCTTCAGGAGGCGTGCAAAATCATATTTGGTCGCCAACCGCTCACCTGTTGCGATCGGAATGCTCGTCGCGCGCGCCACCTTGGCCATTTCCTCCGGCGCGTCGGGCGGCACTGGTTCTTCAAGCCACAGCGGGTCATATGGCTCAAGCCGCTTGGCAAGCCTAATCGCCCCAGCGGCAGTCATCTGCCCGTGTGTGCCGAACAATAGATCGGCCTTCATACCAACGGCCGCGCGCAATTGTCTGGCAAATCGTTCACAAAGATCGAGCGCTTCCAAGGACAATTGACGGCCGTCAAACGCCGAATAGGGCCCGGCAGGATCAAATTTTAGCGCCGTAAAACCTTGACCCAGATATTCCGCCGCCCGTTCTGCGGCGAGATCAGGGTCATGATAAACATCCTTTTGGTCGCCCGGCCTTGGATAGATATAGGTGTATGCGCGCAAGCGTTCATGCACTTGACCGCCAAGCAACTTATAAACCGGCTTGTTCGCTTCTTTGCCGATGATATCCCAACAGGCCATTTCAAGCGCGGAGAGCACTCCCATCAGCGTCAGGTCGGGATGCTGAGTAAACCCGCTCGAATATACCCGGCGCCAAAGATTTTCTATATCGTGCGGATCATTGCCAGCAGCATAACGCGCAAACACATCCTCGATCATTTTGGCAACGAGATGCGGTTCGAACGGGACGCAATAAGCCTCGCCAATTCCGGATACGCCGCTGTCGGTCGTCAGCTTAACAAATACAAAATATCGCCCGCCAAAATGCGGCGGCGGGTTGCCGACTACAAAGGTCTCAATGTCAGTAAGCTTCATTCTTCAAAACCGTTGATGACCTTGATTTCCAGAAAATCATGCAAACCCCATTCTCCCCATTCGCGGCCGTTGCCGGACTGCTTGTATCCACCAAAAGGCGAGGCATAATCCTGACCCGCGCCGTTAATGCTAACCCCGCCCGCGCGCATCCGGCGCGACACCCGGCGGGCACGGTCCAGATCGCCACTCTGCACATAAGCTGCCAAACCATAGGGCGTATCGTTGGCGATTTCGATGGCGTCAGCTTCGTCTTTGAACGGGATCATCACAAGGACGGGGCCAAAAACTTCCTCCTGCGCAATTGCCATCTTGTTATGGACGCCGGCAAAGATCGTGGGTTTAACATAATAGCCGCGTTCGAAGCCATCGGCCCGACCGGTCCCCCCAGCCACAACTTGCGCGCCTTCATCAATTCCAACTTGGATCAGTCGTTGAATTTTGTCGAATTGCAGCTTGCTGACGACGGGCCCGAAATGCGGCCCTTTTTCCATCGGATCACCCAATTTCGCATTTTTTGCAGCACGTGCCGCAATCTCGACAGCCGCGTCATAGGCGGATGCCTCAACAAGCATCCGCGTCGGCGCATTGCAGGACTGGCCCGCGTTTTCAAAACAATGAAGCACTCCGCGCTTGACCGATTCCTCAAGGTCGGAGTCCGCAAACACGATATTGGCAGATTTGCCACCAAGTTCCTGCGACACTCGCTTCACGGTATCGGCTGCAGACTTTGCAACTTGAATGCCTGCCCGCGTCGAGCCAGTGAAGGAGATCATATCGACCTCCGGATGGCTGGTAAGCGCATCGCCAATAGCTGGCCCAGTGCCGTGAACCATGTTGAATACACCCGCTGGGAAACCGGCTTCATCGATAAACTCGGCAAATAGCTGCGCGGATAACGGCGCGAGTTCGCTTGGCTTTAACACCATTGTGCAACCTGCCACCAATGCTGGACCGATTTTGGCTGCGAGCTGGTTAATTGGCCAATTCCAAGGCGTGATGAGAACACACACACCAATCGGTTCGCGGACCAGACGCGCATTGCTACCGATTTTACGCTCCCACTCCATATCGCGGGCAGCGGTGATCGTTTCTTTCAAATGGCCTGGCCCACATTCGGCCTGGGCATTGTAGGACAGGTCATAAGGCGCACCCATTTCGGTCGAAATAGCGGTCACCATCTCGTCGTATCGCCGTTCGAAAATTGCAATCAGCTTTTCGACCAAAGTAATGCGGTGATCCAGCGTAGTCGTCGCATACCCATCAAATGCCGCGCGGGCAGCAAGAACTGCGCGGTCGACATCGTCATGTCCACTTACAGCAACGACAGCGCACACCTCTTCGGTCGCAGGGTTAACCGCGGTGACCGTGTCTGTCGAAGTTGCGGGCAAGACCCACGCCCCTCCAATGTATGATTTTAAAGGCGAATTAGACATAACCACAGGCTCTTTTCTGATCTTCGATGATATATTTTTCGGCCCGCCAATAATGCCATGCGGCCCAAAATCCGGTTGGTGCCAGGACGAGCAAAGCCAGACGCAATGACGCAGCATCTGCACCGCCCGGCCCTGCAAAATAGTCGCTGAGAAGGCCGACACCTTGGGGGGCAACAATCAAGTTAAACACATTCGCTATCAGCAACGATATCGCGATAAACATGGCGCGCATCTTCGGCGGCGCAAGGTTCTGCGCCAATGAAAATGCCGGTCCGATATAGAAATATATCGCGGGAATGAAAATCCACCACATCGCGGTCGCGACGCTGAGCGAGTTTGTCCAATAAGCGATGATGGACGGAATGGTAGCCAGCGCAGTCACCACGCCTAGTAACCGCAAAATCTTGCGCGGATCGGTGTAAGCAGGACGTGCGACAAGCCATGCTGTGAACAACGAAGCGGCGATACCCATCACAAGGTGGATTGGGCCGACCACTGCGCCAGCTTCCCCAACATCGAGACCATAGGTGCGTTGAATGAACGTAGGCGTGAACCACATCAAACCCCATCCCCACAGCGCGGAAAGGCCGCTTCCCATCATCGCATGCACAGCTGCTTTTTGTGACCACAGAAATTTCATCGTTTCCATGAACGGTGGTGCTGGCTGATCTGATACGGCATCTAGCCGGCCACGCGCCGGTTCTTTGACGGTAAAAAAGATAACGGCTGCAAGCAGGATGCCTGGAATTCCGAGGACAAAAAACGCTGCACGCCAACCGTATTCAGCCGCAACTGCGCCAGCCATGTCAGCACCAAGCCAAGCTCCGATTGGAGCGCCGAGCGCAAAAACGGTCATAGCCATTGCACGGCGGCTTGCGGGGAAATAATCAGCAACGATTGCGTTACATGAGGGCGTTCCTCCTGCTTCGCCAATCCCTACCCCGATACGCGCAAGCAAAAGCTGCATATATCCTTGCGACATGCCACACAGCGCAGTCATCGCCGACCAGACCGTCACGGAGAACGCCAGCAAATTCTTGCGGTTGTATCGATCTGCAATCCAGGAAAGCGGAATACCCATCGTTACATAAAACAAAGCAAGAGATACACCGGTCAAAAAGGCGACGCCGCTGTCAGTCAAATTAAGTTCAAGGCGGATCGGCTCGAGTACCGTGGACATCACATAGCGGTCTGCAATGTTAATGGTGTACGCAAGCATCATGATGATCAGGACGTACCAGCGCTGACCCAGCGTGCAGACCTGATCCGCATCAATGGGCGTGGGCGTGGTCGTTGCATTCGTCGCCATTGTCGTTCCCCTTTAAGTTGCGGCCAGTTCCGGCCCTAATTTGGTGCGCAACGGATCCAGATAGGTGCTGAAATTCTCCCACTGATCGACGCCGCTTTTGAAAATTGGTTGCCGTACCTGCTCCGAACTTGCTGTCCGAACCGCGCGCTCGGTTTTGTGGAAATTGATGCAATTGTCTTCAAAGGGAAGCTCGCAATAATCGAGCAATCTGCGCACTTGCGTTTCAAGATCAGCGACGACGTCTTCATAGCGGACGCGCAATATTTTCCCCGGCAAAACTGAATCCCAATGGTCCATCAGCGCGACATAATCTTTGTAATATTGACCTATTTCCTCAAGGCCGTAGGTAAACTCCTGACCTTCTGCGAACAGCTGTTTAAAGCCCGAGAAGCAGCACCCCATTGCCCCACGCCGCGCGTCGATGATTTTCGCATTGGGCAGGATCATGTGGATAAGGCCGATGTGCCGGAAATTATTGGGCATCTTGTCAATAAAAAACGGTGTCCCTTGCTTGCGATAGATGCGGGTATCACTGATGAATTCCGCACCGAAGCGCGCTACATCTTCACGTGCCAGATCCGTCAGATTACCCGGGTATTCTGGCTCCTCGCCAACAAGACGTTTGCGATCCAGCCGGTATGCGAGCGCAAATATGTTCGGCAGCTCCATGGTCCCTTCGACCTGGCTATGCGATGCGAGGATCTGCTCCAAAAGCGTCGACCCCGCCCTTGGTAATCCGACAATGAAGATCGGGTCAGGCGCTGCGTCACCAGCGCCCGAAAAGCGGTCAAGGAGTTCAGGTGTCACAAATTCGCGCTGCAGCCGCATTTCTTTCGACAGCCGCGCAGGTTCATATTTCAATTCTTCGCGCTTCAGGCGGTTACCTAGTTCGTAATATTCGAACGATTCCGAATATGCGCCGCGATCCTCAAGCGCTTTTCCCAATGCAAAACACAGGTGGTAGCGATCATCCAAGGCAGTCATTGGCGAGGCTTGGCGTTCGCGCATCTGGGCAATTTCAGTATCGTCGAACTTATATGTTTTCAGATTGGCAAGGCTCCAGAATGCATCCCCACAGTCTGGCCTCACCTCATAAGCTCGCCGGTAGGCAGTGATTGCATCTTCCTGTCGGCCAACTGTTTTCAGGGCATGGCCGTAAGTCAAATTGATGCCTGGATTGTTGGGCATCGAGCCAAGCAACGCCTCATAAACCAGCATCGCCTCGTCAAAATTTCCTACTGCCAAGTTCTCATTGGCATAAAGCATTTCAAATTCTGGATTGCCGGGCTCCTTCGTGCGCAATTCGGTTGCCTCAGCCAAAGCCAGCTCAAATTTCTGCCGCTTGCGCAAGACTTTCACATAGTCGAAATGCGCGCTGACATTTTCAGGCTCCAGCACCTTGCAGGATTCGAGTAAAAATTCGGCCTCGTCATAGGCGTTAAATTTCATGCCAATTTCGGCTAGAAGCCGCATTGCCTCGATATGGTGGCCGTTTCGCTGCAAAAAGGTGCGGCATAATTGTTCAGCTTTAAAAATCCGCCCTTCCTGAATGAAGCTTGCAACGCTGAGCAGTTCCGGCGGAAGCTGAGATAGATGCGAATATTGGGCGCGGGCAAAATTGGCCGGCTCATTCCGCCCTGCCGCCCCGTGAAGCTCCGCGAGAAAACGCCAGCTTGCCGCCAGAGCGCCATTGTGCGTCACAGCGCGTTGATAGGCGGCAACAGCGTCCTCGCTTTGGCCGCCGTCGCGCATGCAGTGTCCTCGCTCCTGCCAGGCTCTGCCGTAGCCGGGGTCAATCATGATCAGGCGATCAAGCGTCGCTAATGCCTGGGGCATTTGCCGTTGCATCCGCTGCGTGACGGCTAGCGTGTACAATGCGTCTATGTTGCCCGGAGCTGCTTCGAGTATCTGTTTGCAAGCTGAAGCGGCTTCACCAAAACGTGCATTTTGCAAATGAGTCCGCGCATCGCGCAGGGTGGCGTCGATTCTGTCAGTATCCTCCGATGCCTCCGCCAACGTTGTCACACAAACTCCTATGTTGTGACGAGCAATTGCAAGAACACTGCCGCACTTCGTACATCGGACGCAATGCCGAAATGGGATTACGGCGGGGCACCGCGCATCATTGCTGGTGCCCCGCTGCGCTGACTACATCTTGTACGAGAACCGCAGTCCGATTGTCCGGGGACGTGAAGTAGTGGTCCGAAGCTCACCATCGTTCCCGCTCTTGTATAGCTCAGGCCGCTCGTCGGTCAGATTGTCACCGAAAAGTTCAATCCGCCACTCATCCTTCGAAACCCCCAATGACGCAGCGATCGTGCTGTAGGAATCGAGCTGCTGGGCCGCAGGGACCGGAGCAATGACGTCGCCAGGCCGGACCAGTACACCGTTGTAGGTGACAGGAACGGATGCGGCATAGCCAAGGGTCGGGTTGGATGCCTGATAGCGAATGTCGACATTATCGATCACGTCCGAAATGCTTTTTCCGACATAGTGAAATCCGACTTGTGCAAATGGCATCAAACCAGACGACAGTTCTTTTTCCCAGTGCAAACGCGCGTTGAACTGAAATTTGGGGCTCAGTGCAAGCGGCCCTCCGAGTGGACGGAGCACCGTTGTGTTTTTCCGGTACTTGGTCAATTCGGAATCATTATACGAAAAAGCGCTATTAAGCGTGATCTCTGGCGTTGCACGCCAGGTCAGATCACCCTCCATGCCCCTGATCCGGGCATCGAGAAGATTCGTTGTGAACGTCTGGTTGGAAATATTCTGGTCGAATACCGTGATCTGGATGTTGCTCCAATCGATTTGGTACGCAGCCAGATTAAGTTGCAAGCGGCGGTCGAGAAGCGAAAATTTGCCGCCGATTTCATAATTCTGAACCTTGTCAGGTACATAAGTGCCGAGACGCACGAAATCTGCATTTGTGGGGCAAATCGCACTCGGCACGCGGCACGGCCTGCGGTTAAAACCACCCGGACGGAAACCATCAGAATAAGTTGCGTAGACCAGGGAACCTTCACCGATACGATAGGTAAGGTTAGCCTTGTACAATACACCCGTATATTTTGCCGGCGAAGCGTCCGCATACAACACGTTGAGGTTCGCACTGACATTATAAAATGCCGGCGGATTGGCAGACGGTGAATAGGTTCCCGTGGTCGCATTATATACGCCGCGTGCCCCGCCAAAGCTTCCATTCGACGATCCGTTAATCGAAGCCTTTTCGTTGTAATAACGAAGGCCACCGGTCAGGATCAGCTTTTCTGGAACGATGTCGAACGACGCTTCGCCATATGCGGCAAACTGCTTGTCCTTACGTTGAATATCATTGAAAAAGCCGACTTTGACCGGACGAACGCTGGTATCATTGGCATTGACCGAAGCATTTGGCGCGCGGCGGTAAATGAATCCGGCGGCCTCCTGAAGATATGACCAGTCAGTATTATCAAATAATTTGTTCTCATCGTAAAACAATCCGAACGTTCCGCGAATGCGCTTGTCGGCTGGTGTCGTGATCCGGAATTCATGTGTCTGGCGATTTGTGCGGTTGCGAACCTGATAACTTTTGCTGGGCGCATAGCAGGTATTGCCGATGTTCCCGTTGTAAGCAGCGGTATAATAAACGCCACGGTCGCACTCATAATAAGGAAGGTAGAGCCCGATGTTCGAATATCCGGCATAGTCGGCAATTTGAGTTGCCCGATGCTTCATATAAGAACCGGTATAAATCATATCCAACGCACCAAGGCGGCCGTTGATAGTCAACGTCGATAGATTAACGCGGTCGCGCAATGAATTGTCATTAAACTTCGTAACTTGCAGGTCACCTACATCGGGCTCGAAATCGAACACACCATCGGTATCAAGCTCCTGACGGAGATGCATGAGATCTACGGACCAATCATCGCTCACATTCCATGTCAGCGCGATTCGACCACCGCGATAGGTAGCGTCGTTATAGTCGTTTTCGATGAACGCGTCGTTGTTAATGGTCTGCCGTGTCGGTGGCGTGTAAAGGCTGCCTGTACAGTTAGCTATCGCCCCCGCCGGACCCTGACATGATTGGATCGCGCGCATGACCAGCAGCGGATTTCCAGTGGGGAGCCTTCCTGCTATGCCAACATTGCCGTTGAAGGGCATCTGGAATGTTCCGGCGACATTGTCGATATAGCCACCCTGCCGGTCGGTGTAGAACACTGCACGAACCGCCAGCTTGTCTTTGATGATCGGTATGTTGATAAAGGCGTCACCCGCCACGCTCTCTTCACCCTTTTTGGTAAAGGCATAGCTAGCGTTGAAACCGGCATGGAATTCGCTAGCGTCCGGCTTGGTGGTTATGTAGCGAACCGCGCCACCCATCGCGCTCGCGCCGAAAAGCGTACCTTGAGGTCCTGCCAAAACTTCGACCCGCTGGAGGTCCACCGCATAAAGATCAAGGTTCCGACCCACAAGCGATGCGGGCGCATCGTTGATATATAGAGCCACGGTCGGTTGCGCACCTGCGGTACCGGCAATTTGAAGGCCAGGCGAGTCAGTTGACAGGCCACGAATAAAAATTGACGAGGCACCCGGTCCACGCGATGCCGCGCGAACGTTGGGAAGATATTCGATCAGTTTGTCGAATTTGGTGATATTGAGATCACCCAGAGTATCGCCGCCCAACGCGGTGATCGCAAGCGGGATCCTGTTTGCGGACTCCTCACGCCGTGTTGCAGTCACAACGATTTCGGCAATGCCGCGATCTTTTTGTTCTGCTGCAGCTTGTTGCGCATAAGCAGGAGCAACGCCCGCCCCCAACGACGCAAGAACAAACGTGGCCGTCGAAATCTTCAAATAGATATTCAATTTTCTTCCCCCTCACCATCCTTCGACAAAGCGAAGGTCCCAATTCTCCACCTATCAGACTGAAACTGGAGTCCCCCTCAAGCAACTGACCAAATTTTCATGATTGGTAAAATTAATTCCTCAATCAATCACATCATCTACATGTTGCGATAAGAAGACCTAATATAAGGGCGTCAGTATTGGATAGTGAGTCATGGTAACGCTACGCAGTCGCACAGTTGAGGGGGGAGGGACAAAAATGCATTCGGGGGCTGATTTCGTTCTGGTTATCGCGTGCGAGGATCGCAAAGGCATTGTCGCGGCTGTTGCAAATTCGATAGCCAGCCAGGATTGCAACATAGTAGAAAGTTCCCAATATGGTGACGAGCACACCGGGCGCTTTTTCATGCGTGTTGCAATTACATGCGCGAGCGGAATTACCACGGAAAGTTTTACCGATGCGTTCATGCCTGTAGCGACGGCATTCCGGCTGGAATGGCGGATCCACGATTTGCGCAAGAAATTGCGCGCAATGATCATGGTGAGCCAAGGCGGACATTGCCTGAACGACCTGCTCTACCGGACGTCGACCAACAGGCTACCCATGCATGTGACCAGTATCGTATCAAACCATATGAACTGGCAGCGCCGGGCCGAACATGAAGGCATTGCCTTTCACCATCTGCCGATCACACCCGAGACAAAGTTGGAGCAGGAGGGCAAGTTGCTTGAAATGGTCGAAGAGCAGCAAGTGGATCTCGTGATCCTTGCCCGCTACATGCAGGTGTTGTCCGATAAGCTTTGCCGCAAGCTTGACGGACGTGTAATCAATATCCATCATAGCTTTCTGCCCGGATTTAAAGGCGCAAAGCCGTATCATCGCGCCTATGAGCGCGGTGTCAAAATGGTCGGTGCAACCGCACATTATGTGACACCAGACCTTGATGAAGGTCCGATTATTACGCAAGACGTTTCAACAGTTGACCACGCCGACACAGTCGAAGATCTGATTGCTCAAGGCCAGGATACTGAGAGCCGAGTACTTGCACGGGCGGTAAAGCTACATCTGGAGCACCGTGTCATGCTGAACGGAAACAGGACAGTTGTTTTCAAATAATAATATCGAAACAGGAGAACCCGTCGATGAAGACCCGCGCAGCAGTCGCATTTGAAGCCAAAAAGCCCTTGGAAATTGTCGAGTTGGATTTGGAAGGTCCAAAGGCAGGCGAGGTGCTTGTGGAAATCATGGCGACGGGTATTTGCCATACCGATGCGTACACGCTT
>JANPKN010000084.1:0-2539 GCA_031426075.1 Sphingomonadaceae bacterium | reverse complement strand
GTCGGTGCGTGAAGGCGTGCAGATGCATGGCGGCATCGGCATGACCGACGAATATGACATTGGGCTGTATATGAAACGCGACCGCAGCCTGAATGAATTTTTTGGCGATGCGTATTACCACGCGGACCGCGTGGCGACGATGAACGGTTATTAAAAGGACACCGCAAATGGACATTCAAACCTTATTCAACCTCAATGGCCGCGTGGCTCTGGTCACTGGCGGCTCGCGCGGCATTGGCAAAATGATCGTTGAGGGCTATCTGAAGGCGGGCGCAGCGCGTGTGTACATCAGCGCGCGCACGGTCGACCAGATTGAGGAAACCGTTGCAGAATTCGGCAATCAGGTCATTGGCTTGCCATGCGACCTGTCGACCGTCGATGGCTGCCTTTCGCTTGCCGAACAGATTGCGGCACGTGAGGAGAAGCTGGATATCCTTGTGAACAACGCCGGCGCTGCATGGGGCGCTGATTTCGGCCAGTTTCCTGAAGCCGGCTGGGACCGCGTGATGGACCTGAACGTCAAATCCCTATTTTTCCTGACGCAGGCATTGCACCCGCAGATGAAGGCAGCCGCTACGTTTGACCGTCCCGGCAAGGTCATCAATATCGCATCGATCGACGGCCTGCGTATCAACCCGTGGCAAACTTACAGCTATCAGGCATCGAAAGCCGCCGTCATCCATTTGACGCGCCGGCTCGCTGCCGAGCTGGTAAAGGATAACATCCTCGTGTCCGGTATTGCGCCAGGCGCATTCCAGTCGGACATGAACAAGGCAGCACGTGACCATGCCGATGCCGTGGGCAAGAATATCCCGTTTCCAAGAATCGGAACGCCTGAAGACATGGCTGGCCTCGCGATTTTCCTCGCGGCACGGGCAGGCGACTATATCGTCGGCGAAACCATTGCTTGCGATGGCGGCATCGTAAATGCGTCATTGCCGGGCAACGGAATCGCGCCATAAGCGCTAATTTCAGCGTTATTTGGAGGAAGCGATCTACGCGTTTCCGATGAAAATGGGGTTAGTTGCAAAACATGCAACTAACCCCATTCTTTTCGCAATTGCAGCAAAATCACCTCGCCCCTATTTGGATGTCAACGGCAAGCAATTGTCGAAACGCACATTGACCGGGCGGCACTCTCCTCCTCTCTCCCTCGCCCCCGGACAATTTTTACGGCCTCCATGCACTGCGTGGGGGCCGTATCTTTTTGCGCTCCAATCTTGTCCTCCATTTTGTCCACCGCGAACTGCTCAGCCTGTGGATAAGTCGAAAGATTGCGCTTTGTGCGACTCGAAATTCATGACACCTTTAGGTCATCAGGCAGACACGCTGCGATGCAAAGCCAGACCGGAAACGGGAAGGCGGAGCGGATTAGAGTGAATGCAGGATCACCAAAGCGAGAGGCAACCAGTCGCAAGACCGGAAATGTGATCGAAGCGGTGGGTACAAAGAAAACGAATATCAAGTGCGGCATCACGCAAGTGACGCAACGCCGGATAGGACACCCAAAGTACCAAGGTGAACCAAGGAAGCCTTCGGGTGAAATTGGGGAACCGGACGTCGGACAGAGGAAAGAATGGCCCTAGTGGCCAAGGACTTCTAAACTCAGACGCAGTGGGCGCTGGTAGCAATACCAGCGCCCATTTTAGTTTTTGTTCCGTCCATTGCCCGTTTGTGTCGAGCGGATTCTAGACACGGTGAGGTCACGCGCGACATATAGGCCTCTCGTCTCCGCTCCAGGCGAACGGGTTCTAGGTTTATCCAACTCTAACATCCTCCGTTCGTGTCGAGCGTAGACGAGACACGGTGAAGGCATGCGCGAACAATACCCATCTCGTCTACGCTCGATGCGAACGGACTTGGCGTATTCGTATCCCACCCCCAAAAAACCAAACAGGCTGGATAAATACTGGCGGCATCGCTAAGGCCATGTCATGTCTGAAATCACGCCCCAAATCGTCGCGGACCATGGTCTGAATGAAGAAGAATATGCGCGCATTCTGCACGCCATGGGGCGCGAACCCAATATGGTTGAGCTTGGCATATTCTCGGTGATGTGGTCGGAGCATTGCTCCTACAAATCTTCACGCATCCATTTGAAGAAACTGCCGACTGAGGCCCCTTGGGTCATTTGCGGTCCCGGCGAGAATGCTGGCGTCATTGACATTGGCGAGGGGCCGAACGGCACTAAATTGGCGGCGATCTTCAAAATGGAATCGCACAACCACCCGTCTTATATCGAACCCTATCAAGGCGCAGCAACCGGCGTTGGCGGCATTTTGCGCGATGTCTTCACGATGGGCGCCCGGCCAGTGGCCAATATGAACGCGCTTCGCTTCGGACGGCCAGATCATCCGAAAATGAAGCATCTGGTGCAGGGCGTGGTTGCCGGCATTGGCGGCTATGGCAATTGCGTTGGCGTACCTACCGTGGGCGGCGAAACCAACTTTCATCCGGCCTATGACGGCAACATTCTTGTCAACGCCATGACTGTCGGCGTCGCTGATCAGGATAAGATTTTCTATTCCGCCGCCACCGG
>JANPKN010000083.1:0-5025 GCA_031426075.1 Sphingomonadaceae bacterium | reverse complement strand
CTGCTGCAGAAACGCCTCTGGCCGACCATAATAGGCCTCGTTAAATCCATCACGGCAGTCGAGCGGTACCGGCACAGACTGTACTTCGACGGGACCTTGAAGGGCATCCATGATCCGTGCAATCGGCGGAAAGCGGTTCGATTCAACATTTCTCACTTCGGGAATGTAATCATTCAGCCAGTAATCGTGCATTTCGGCCGGGTCGCAGACTAGCAGAACGATTGGCCCAAGTGTAACCCTTCGCATTTCAGCCAGTCCGCGCTCCAAGTCGAACCATTGGTGCAATGTGACGATTGCCATCGAAGCATCGAAACTGTCGTCATCGAAAGGCAAATCCTCTGCCACTGCATCGATCGCAGCACCGAGGCCCGCTGGTCGCTGTGCCCGCATCGAGGCCGAGGGCTCAACCGCCGTTACCTCCCGGTCGGTCGGTTCGTACGAGCCTGTACCAGCACCTACGTTGAGAACGGTTTGCGCCTGTCCCAAAGCTGCGTGTATCTGCGCAGCTATGACGGGGTCAGGCTGACGAAAGAGTCCGTAGCTTCTACCAATCTCGCCGTAATCGACGTCGCCAGCACTTCCATCCTTATGACGTGATTGGTGCATTGGCCGTCCCCAATATCGAATATTTGCTTAAGCCGACGCAGTTACGGCAATAGCGTATTGTCAGCAAGCCGCGCCATTTTCACCGCTTAAATGCGTGGTTAACGTAAGACCGCTTTCGAGGCCACTCCAACTCCCTTTGTACGGCCGGATTGTTAGCGTAGTTTGCCATCACGCTTTGTACGCCCCTTAGCCTTGCTTTGATATTAGCACGCGCTATGTTTTCTCGTGATATTTGCCACAGGGAATTGATGAATCCATGAGCGATGTGCCTCGAATGTTGAAGAATGCCGACCTGTCATCTTTAAAGGAAGATGATGTCTCCCCTGTGAGGTTGGCCGATCCGGCGCTCGCGTATGATTATTTCAAGAGCATGGTATCGACTAGCGTGGCAACCCTCGGCGGCATTCTTACCCTTGGTGAAGCAGTGTTCGGCGCAATGATTGCACCTTGGCAGATGGGAATAGCTGCTCTGCTGGTGGCAATCTCTGGGGTGATCGCGCTGCAGGGCAAAACAGATATCGTGCAACTTTGCCAAGGCATAAAACCGCCGCTAAACAGTTCGCGATTGGCGCTCCGGCTAGTTCCATTATTTTACGGCATGGGGCTCGGAGCCTTTTTGGTATTCCTGACGCTGTCTTATGTCGCACCGGAAGTCGCTGCCCCGTCACGCTAAGGGTTTCCATGAACGCGTTCGAATTTTTCTTCAGCTTTTACGGCCTGCTTCTGGGACTTTCTGTTGCGGAATTGGTGGGTGGCTTTGCGCGTGTGCTGCATGAGCGTCAGCGTGTGCGGTTTGGATGGTTGACACCATTGCTTGCGTTGTTCGTAGCAGTCGATTTAGTGACGTTTTGGAATCAGGCTTGGGTGTTTTTTCGTGGCGCGCCTTACAATCCATTCCTGCTGCTCGTTGGGTTAATAATTGCTTCGACATTCTACATTGCTGCGAGTGTCACTTTTCCTCGCGTAAGTGCGGAAGGCGCGGAAACTCAAATCGATCTCGATGCGCATTTCTGGGCGCACAGGATGATAGTTTTTGGGTGCGTTCTCGCTGCCAATGCCATGGTATGGTTGCTTCTTGGAGCCTTAGCTTTGTCCGACGCAGTTTGGGCCGCTGTTTGGACGCCTCGGCTCATAGTCGGTGTCGTATTTTTCGCGATCTGCACTTCGACCGCCGCTTTTGCCAAGAATCGACTTGTTGTCATAATCGCCCTGGGCCTAGTTCTTGCCTACACTTTATGGAACATGAGTCGGTTCGCAATTATTATCTTTGCTACGGACGCATGGTTGCCCGCAACCTCGACTTGATGCCATCAACCCACTAGCCCGGTGGCATACCCGCGTTGCCTCCTCAGTCCATACCTCCATCGCGCCGCTGGTTGCTTTGACGTTGCCAGCTTCAAAGCTAAATCATATCATCAACGAAGAAGGTCGAGGGGTGACAACCGAATGGATCAATTTCAAAAGAAGGGCTTTCCGCTCATCGGAGTGATTTTCCTTGCTTTGGGCGCCTTCAAGCTCCTTCAAGGCGATGATTGGGTGGTGTGGATCATCATTGGCGTCTTGTTCGGTGGTCTCGGCGCATTCAGCCGACGTAAGGACAAGCAGCCCTAACAAGCCATTCAGCAGCAGGTCTGGTTCCTAATGGGGCTCAGGACTGGACTTTCTTCGAAAGTGAGAGAAGATGGCCATTTCTCAGCGATAGCTGCCCCGCGGCTACTACTGAACGAACGACAAGTTTTGCATGGCGCGAAAGGCTTATCGAAAAGTCGGAATGGTTAGCGGAAGCTGACTTGTTAGCTAAGCTTTAGTAAAACTTCGAATGCGGTTTGCACAGCACCCGCAAGCTCAAATTCCACATATGCGGATGATCGTGCGTTAAGCAATCGTCCCATGAAAGGTCAGTGGCAATGGCAGGCTCGCCTGCCATGTCGCTAACGGACCTTCGGCGACGCGTTTGGCATCGAGCAAATGCAGTTCGGTCCGCTGTGCTTTCAGGTTGAGCGTCGTCCCCATTAGCCAACCATCCCGCTCGCCCAAACCGTCCGCCACAAACAGGAATTCTTCGACCAATTGGTGATCGCCGAAATCGAACCGGTCATCGCGACCCTTGGTCCAGTCCCAGTTCGCGATTGCATGGGGAAAGGGCGTGCGGCCGTATCCGGTGACATGAGTCGTAAACCGCCGTGCCTGCCCGGCCACGCGCTTATCATTTGCCGGAAATTCCGCAGCGATGCGCGTCGTCTGCATGTCAGCCTTGCCATTGGGGCGCAATATGATCTGCGTCAGCATCGGCGTTGGCGCCTTGATATGCTCACCGCGCAACAAAGCCGATGCCGCCCGCTGGCCGAAGGTCGGGTCGGCCTCCAGGCACCCGTCGAAGCGGATCGTGCCGTCTTGTTCTTCCCAGCCGTCGGCCAAATGGAAAAAGGAAAAGGCAGGCAGTTCGAACACGCGGCGTTTGCTCAGATCATCCTTGTCGATCACGACCACGCGCGTGCCAAGTTCGGGTTTCCAGCTCATCGCGGTCGATAGCGGAAATTTAAGGCCATCCTGCACCCACGGCTGCATGACGATAATCAGGTGCCGCGCGGTCGCGGTGAAATCGTGGAAATAGCTGTTGCGGTCAAGCGCCACCATTTGCGCCTTGGCAAGACTGCCATCGGGGTTCAGTTTCCAAACAAAGGTCCCCTTGCCGTTGCCACCAAGATTCCACACCGTGCCATCGGGATCGACGCGCGGATGAGCCAGAAACGGCATCTGCTTCAAATCGCGGCGATATGTCTTGAATCCCTTGGTCTCTAGCGTTTCGGGGTCCATCATCACCGGCGACCCGCCTTCCCAAAGTGCCAGCAACTGCCCGCCCGACATCATTACGCTGGTGTTGGCAGCATTGGTGTCGTCCGGGCCGTTGAGGATCGAACCCGCGCGGCTCGGCGTGCCGAAACCGGGTTGTACAATTGCATTCAGCTTTGTCTCCAAACGCCTTTTCGGCGTATCGACAAAACGCGCGGCCAGCGTCGCCTTGCCGTCACGCACGCGAAACTTGCGGACCAGCCCATCGCCGTCGAACCAGTGACCCGCAGCGCTACCACCCCGCCGGAACTTGGCGGGGCCGTTGCGAAACAGCGTCGCGTTAAGCCCCGCCGGAACCTTGCCCGACACCAAAACCAGAGCTTCTTCTGGGATATCGGCCTCGACATCGGCCACCGCCGATGCCCAGCCAACGGGACTTGCCCCGGCCAGCGCCATATCGGGAGTTATGATCGCGGCCCCGGCGAGAAGTCCGGTTCCCAGTAACTGGCGGCGGTTAAAATCGGTCATGGCTTTTGCTCCCCTTGTCTTGAATTACTTGATGACGATGCTGTGGACGTTTGCGCCCGGCTTCACTTCGAACTTGGCATCGGCCCATTTCGCCGGACCCATATTGCCTACTGCATTGTTCGAAAACGCGAATGGCTCGATGGGCATTCCATATGGGTTGGTCGACATCGTCATGTCGCCATCGACATCGTGGAATATCTTCAGGGCGTAAGTCCCGGGCAAAAGACCATCGAGCTTTACCGTCAATTCGGCCTTGTCAGCCGCGATCATGATTGGTCGCACCGGCGCGCCCTTGCCGTCATAAGCGGCTTCGCTATCGAACAGCACACCCATCACTGCGCCCTGCTTTTCTTCGATGCCGGTGAGGTTCACCGTAAGGCTGCTGCCTGTATTCTGCGCCACGGCGGCTGCCGAAAAGGATGCGCTTGCCATCGCGAGGGTGGTTAGGATTGATTTGAAATTGTTCATGTCGCTTGCTCCTGTTTTGTTGTTTGCTAGGGATGAGTAACCAATGACGGCGGCGGCAAAAGCGTTCAACGCCGGATACGTGAAAGACAGGGATTGCTTCGTGATATGACCGATAATGCCGTTCACGATACGCGAGTGGCAGCTCCGCTTTCGCCAAAGGATGCGAGTTTCGGAGCGCGGCACCAACGCGGATTCGTGATCGCGGCGATTGTCGGATTGCTTCTCACCTTCGTCGGCGCGCTCGACACCGGCGACCTGCCTTTGCTGCAAAGGCTGGCCTATTGGGAAATACTCATGCTGTCGGGCGCGATGATCGGGCTGGGTGTTTCGGAAAGTGTCGAAAAATGGGGTCGCCTGCGTACAAGGCCGTCTCTGGAAATGCCTTTGGTCGCGGTGCTGATCGCCTTGCCTTTGACCTTTATGGTGGTCGGCACCAGCAATCTGTTTTTCCAGACACGGCCCCCGACGCTGGAAGCTTTTAGCATCATGTTCGCGATCACCTTCTTCATCAGCCTGGTGATGACCGCGCTCAATTATTTCATCCATTGGCCCGGCAAGGTTGTCCCCGAAACACCACAGGCGACACAAGCCCTGCAACCCGAAACCATAAGCAACCGCTTCGCCGACCGC
>JANPKN010000082.1:0-11417 GCA_031426075.1 Sphingomonadaceae bacterium | reverse complement strand
GCGCGGAGGCCAGCGACGGAATTAGGCAAAACGCCAGAAACACCAAAATGGGACTGATGCGGTGTGCAATTTTGCCGCGCGCTTTGAATACACTGATGACCACTAAGAACCTTCTCCACTTTCAGGAAAGTTTCTCGTATTTTCAAAATGTTAAATTCCCCTGTAATGGTACGTAAGAATAGCCACTATCGAGTCCATATTTACACGCAAAATGGACACTGTTTCGGCCCGCTTACATGTTGTTAACCACGCTCGGTTACAGGTGCATTATCGTAAATGTGCCTTTGAATTGGGATGTATTCAGTGGACAGGTTGAAGCGAATTGCTGTCGGACTGGCGGGCGTCATTGCGCTCTGGTCATTTATATGGGCCACCCCGGCTTATGCACAAAGCTGTGCGCCGGCGACTACGCAAGGCACTGCGCCTGCAGGTTGGGAGACGTATTGCTGGCTTGATTTTTCGGCATATAATGATGCGACTGCGCGCTCAGGCGGTGGACAAAACTTCTCTTTCAACCTCAACGATGGCTCGGTTCTGTCGTTCAACCTTCGCGTTACGCCGACGAACCAGACCGCCTTTGGCGCCATTGCAGCACCGTCATGGACGGGTGCTGCGGTTGGCAACACGGCCTTCCTCGGAATTCCTGGACGACCCGTTTTATACACCTCAACGGGTGGCAGCAGATCGATTGTCTTTTCGGGCATCACTATCACGCCGCCGCCCGGAGCGCCTGCGGTTACGGCTTATTCCTTTGTTGCAGCGGACGCAGAATCCACAAACGATGGCGAGAATCTGCAATTTGTCACCAACGGGTCCGGTTGGCAGATTTTGGATCAGGTCAACCCGATTAGCGGCAACCTTTATCCAACCATCACTGGAACCGGTACCAGTACTTTTACCGAAACCGGTGTCGCCGGGACCGTGGGCGGCTATATTGTCGCAAGCAACAGCCCGACCAACGTTCAGGTCAATATGCAGGCAGGTGGCTTGCAAGGCGCCATGTTCGCAGTGCGCTTTGCGTCGATCCGTCTGCGCAAGACAATTGCCGGCGCGCGCGTCGATCCGACGGACCAGTTCAATTTTCGCGTAACCGCCACATCAAATGGCACGACGTTGGCTTCAGGCACGACCAGCGGCACGGGCAATGGCCCGTTTACAGCGACTCCGTTGTCACTTGCATCGGGAATATCGCTGACTTTGTCTGAGGCAATGGCCGCTGGTAGCGCCAGCGCTTTGACCAAATACCAAAGCCGCCTGACCTGCACGAACGGAACCGGTAGTTCGACCACGCCTTTGCCCAATAATGTGCTGGCAACCAGTTATGTGTTTGGAACGCTGCAATTTGGTGATGCTGTCATATGTGTTTTCAACAACGCCGCGATTCCGCACATTCGGCTGCGCAAGGCGCTTGGTACCAACCGGCGTTTTTCTAGTGACCAGTTTACCGTCCGGATCAACCAGGGGGCTTCGGTAGTGAGTTCGTCCACATCGCTGGGAACAGGTTCAACCGTCACCGGCGCGGATACAAACCTGGTGCAGTTAATCGCTGGCACGACCTACACGCTAGACGAAGTCATGTCCGGGCCGGGCAGTTTAACGCAGTACGACGCCGTGATGGCCTGTACAAATGCGACCAATGGCGTCACCACCACCTTTCCGACGGTGGTGCCGGGAAATATCACGCCGGTATTAGGCGATGTCATTTCGTGTACAATTACCAATTCGCGGCGCGGAAGTAACGCGACTATCCTGGTCACCAAGGCATCGACGGTCCTCAGCGACGGCGTTAGCGCGACGAACCCAAAGGCTCTGCCAGGTGCCCGGGTGCAATACACCATCACCGTTCAGAACACTGGCAACTTGGCGGTAGACGCAAACAGCATCGTGATTACTGACGCTTTTCCGCCGAACTTCACGCTGGACGCGTCAACGCCGATGACAATGGTTCAAGGGACGAGCGGACTTCCGGCGTTTAACCAGACGACGATGGTTACCTACTCCAGCCAAGCCAGTGGCGGGGCGCCTTACACTGCGCCCTTGGGGTCCGGTTATAACGCCGCGTTGCGAGGGCTACGGTTTCAGCCAACGGGTCAAATGGCAGCGGCAAATGTCACGACTGGCGTATCGTATTTTTCATTCAGCTTCACCGGCAGGGTTGATTAGTTGGCGTAAGTTTTACGCTGACCAATCGCCATTTTTTGCCATCCAGACCGCCATCGCCGCAACGGCCGCGGTGTCAGCGCGGAGAATCCTTGGGCCAAGCGACACGGGGCGCGCATTTGGGTGCGCGCGAATGGCGGCATTTTCATTATCGGTAAAACCACCCTCGGGGCCAATCAGAACCGCGCCGGGTCCGCACTTGATGGCTTCCAGAGCTGGAGCGCCGCCGCGCTCGTCACAAAAATATAGCGCCCGTTCGCTCGGCCAGTGTTTCAGCATCGCATCGAGTTTCGTTAGTGGTGCAATCTGCGGCAATGCGGTGCGCTCGCATTGCTCAGCCGCCTCAATCATATGTGCGCGCAGGCGGTCCTCTTTGACTTTATCCACCACGCAGCGCGCCGTCAGCATTGGCACGAAGCGCGCGACGCCAAGCTCGCATGCCTTTTCGGCAACCCAGTCAAAGCGGTCCTTTTTAATAAGCGCCTGACAAATCCAAAGGTCAGGGGTGACTTCGCGGTCGCGCAATTTGGTCTCGACCGTCAGATCCAGGTCGCGTTTGCCCACATGTGATATGGCCGCGAGATATTCGCCGGAAATGTCATCAAACAATTTGACCGGCGCACCTTCTTTCAGGCGCATGACGCCCACCAGATAATGCGCGCTATTGCGAGATACCTTCAGCGTCGCGCCCTCTGTCAGCGGCTGTTCCACAAACAGCCGCGGCGTCGATTTTGGGGGCCAGGCGGGTGTTGCGGGCATCTGCTGCGTCTAACCACAAATAGGGGTGCCGTCATCTCCCAACTTGCACCCGTTCAACTTCGCGGATGACGAACCGGATAAATTTTGGCAGGGCCATCTGCATGAATTCGAAACTTGTGCCCGACAGCGAATATACAGGTATCATCGCCTTGCTGCCGGTCAGGTTGCGTGCACTTGCGATTCTGGCGCGATTGGATCGCCCGATCGGCTGGTGGCTCTTGTTCTGGCCCTGCATATTTGGACTTGCGCTTTCGGGTGGGCTGTTTCCACGCTGGGACCTTGCGTTGTGGATGCTTCTTGGTGCGATCGTCATGCGCGGGGCAGGATGCGTCTATAATGACATCATCGACCGCGATCTGGATGCGCAAGTGGCGCGCACAGCCTCGCGGCCCTTACCCAGCGGCGCGATTGGCATTCGCGCGGCATGGGCTTTCCTGCTTGGCCTGTGCGCGCTTGGTTTGCTGGTCCTTCTCCAACTCCGGTGGGAGGCGCAGATTGTCGCCTTGAGCAGCATCCTTCTGGTCGCGGCCTACCCGTTCATGAAACGCATCACATGGTGGCCGCAGCTCTGGCTTGGGTTGGTATTCAGCTGGGGCGCTTTGGTTGGCTGGGTCGCGATTACGGGACAGGTCAATGCGGCGATGGTTTGGCTCTATGCAGGCACAATACTCTGGGTCGTCGGCTTTGATACAATTTACGCCATGCAGGATCGCGAAGATGATGCTTTGGTCGGAATCCGGTCAAGCGCGCTGCGGTTGGGCGGGAACATTCGGGCAGGCGTTACGGCTTTTTATATCTTGACCATTGCGGGCTGGGGCATGGCGATTTGGAGCGTTCGGCCGGAAAAGCAGGCGTTGGTTGCGCTCATTCCGGTTGCCTTTCACCTTGCCATGCAGGTCGTATCGCTGAAATCCGACGGCAGCAACGCGCTTGGCCATTTCCGATCAAACCGCGTGGCCGGGCTGCTGGCTGCACTGGCATTTCTGGTCGTTGGTGCGGCCGGTCGTTATTAGGGAGAGAGTTATGGAACATCGTCGCATCGGCAAAAGCGCCATTTACGTGTCCGACATCTGTATGGGCACAATGACTTTCGGTTCGCAAACCGATGAGGCGGAGGCGCACCGCATTCTGGACAGATGCCTGGATGCTGGCATCAACTTTTTCGACACCGCCGAAGGCTATCCCGTGCCGCCCGATATCAAATGGGTTGGCCGGACCGAGGATATCGTCGGCCGCTGGATGAAGGGCAAGAACCGCGATGCTATCATCATGGCAACCAAGGTTTCCGGCCCAAGCCATACCTGGTTCAAGTCGCCCAAGCGCGGCGGCATGACCACGCTTGACCGCCACAATATTATCACCGCGGTCGAAGAAAGCCTGCGCCGTTTGCAGACCGATTATATCGACCTGTATCAAACGCATTGGCCCGACCATGGCCTTGCTTATGACGAGACGATGGAAGTGCTCGACGAGCTGGTACGCTCCGGCAAAGTGCGCGTGCTGGGTTGTTCGAACGAGACAAGCTATGGCCTGATGAAGTCGCTGGCGACGTCGGAAAAGCTTGGCACCGCGCGTTACGAGAGCATCCAGAACAATTTTTCGATCAACAACCGCCGATTTGAAGACGAGCTGAAGCAAGTCTGCCGCCTCGAAGGCGTGTCGTTGCTGCCTTACTCGCCATTGGGTGGCGGCGTGTTGTCGGGCAAATATCTCGACGGCGCTCGGCCCGAAGGCGCGCGTTTCTCCCGCTATCTGGAAATGAGCGGCTCGCGCCAAGTCGAAATGGCACAACGCTTCGCTGGGCCGCGCGCGCTGGAAAGCACGATGCGGATAGTCGAGATTGCGCGGGAAGCCGGCATGTCGCCAGTGACGCTGGCAACGGCGTGGTCGAAACAGCATGATTTTGTTGCGTCAACGATTGTGGGCGTGAGCAAGGAAGATCAGCTCGACGATATTTTCGCAGCGATTGACCTTAATCTCAGCGCCGAAGTGATGACCGCGGTGCACAAGGTAACGAAAGAGATACTGTACCCGATGGGGTGACGCCCCCTCAGCCCATAATCTCCGCCTGCGCATAACCCAGCGCTTCGCCCAGCGCTTGCAGGCGGCGCAGGACGCTGTTGGACTGCAACCGGACTGCCGAACGGCTTAGGTGGAGCCTTAACGTCGCGCCATCGCCGTCGATACGGCTGTCGGCGAGTGCGCCGCCGGTGCCGCCGTCAAGGCGATGGGCGAGGCGGATGGCCAGGCCCCAGATCACGGCTTGTGCCAGCGCACCGGGCTTGGCCAAGGCCACCAGCATTTCGGGCAAGGTGCGCTTTCCGGCATGCACCGTCCAAAGCGCTGCTGCGATGACTGCGCGGTCGCTGGCGCTGACGCCCGGCCAACTGCCGTCCAGTGCAAGGTCAAGCGCATGGTCGGCGCGATATTCGGGGTTCACGTTCCACACGCTGTCGGATAGCAAGCACGCAGCCCTGCAAAGCCGCGCATCTTGCGCGCCTTGCCCGGCGAATACGGGCGCAATCCATTCGGCGAGGGCATCGCCATGAAAGGGAAATCTCCCAAGCCGTTCGCCTTCAAACCGGGCCGCAGCGATCAACGGATCCTGTTTGCTTTCGGCTGGCGTCAGCTGTTCGAACAACAACCCCTCGCGTAGGCCGTAGATGCTCGTCACAAGCTTGCTGGGCTTCAAAAGGCCGACGATACCTCCCAACAGGGCAGTCGCGCCGGGTAGCGCTGAAATACGCCCTGCAGCGACCACGTTTGATCGGGTCAGGCCGTCGCGATCATGGGCGAGCGAAGCCAACAATTCCGGTGCCTCCGGTGGCATTTCATAATTTGACAATATGGTCAGCGGGTAGCCGGTTTCATGCATATGCAACCGCGCAAAGGTGCGCCACGAACCGCCAATCATGTAAAAGGGCAGGCCGGTTTCAATTGGAAATGCACGTTTGCCCATTGTCCTGGCAATATCGTCGCGCAGCATCTGCGTGACTTGCTTGGCAGATTTGCCAATCAATATGTCGTGCCGCAACGTGCCAAGCGGCAGCGACACGCGGGCGCCCAATTTGCCATCGGCGATGCGGATGAGTTCAAGGCTCCCGCCGCCTAAATCGCCGACGTAGCCATTGGCGAAGGGATTGTCGCTCAGCACGCCATATCCAGCCGCGGTCGCTTCGGCATCGCCATCAAGCACATCAACGCGGATGCCCAATGCGGCTGCTTTATCGACAAGTTCTCGACCGTTTTTGGCTTCCCGCGTCGCGGCCGTGGCGACGACGCGCATGCTGTCGACTTTCATCGCGCGGGCGAGCGTTTCGAACCGGCCGAGCGCGGCCAGCGCCTTTTTCATCGTCGCCTTGTCGATCTCGCCATCACCAGCCAGACACGCGCCAAGCTTTACGCGGCTTTTTTCGTTGTAAATCGGCATGGGCGCACGCGGCGAGCCCGCATAAACAACGAGCCGGACGGTATTTGAACCAATATCAATGACGGCCTGACGCACCGCCTTCATCTTTGTCGGACAAGGCTCAGCGTTGGAACCTTCTTGTCATCTGCGAGCGCGCCTCCGCGTCCCGAAAGCGACGCATTTGTCATGAAATAATGATGCAGATTGAATGGCATTTTTCCGGCTTTCACCCTTTCATAACGTCCATCCGAACGCAGCATCCAGCTTTGCTGGTTGTCGAGCAGGTTTGCAACCATAACCTGATCAAGGATCTGGTCATGCACGGTAGGGTTCTCAATTGGCAGCATATATTCTACGCGGCGGTCGAAATTGCGCGACATCCAGTCAGCCGAGGAAATGAACACCTTGGCATCAGGATTGGGCAGGTCAGCGCCATTGCCCATTGCCCAGATGCGGCTGTGTTCAAGAAAGCGTCCCACAACAGATTTTACGCGGATGCGCGATGACATTCCCTTAACGCCCGGCCGCAGGCAGCAAATACCGCGCACGACAAGGTCAATTTCAACGCCAGCTTCGCTTGCCTCATATAATTTGTCGATAACCTCCTTGTCCACCAGCGAGTTAAGCTTCGCCCAAACAGCGCCAGGCCGTCCGGCGGCAACATGGGCAATTTCATCGTCGATTAACGACATGATTTTCTCACGCAGGCCAAGCGGGCTCATCGTCAAAATCTGCAAGCCCGTTGGCGGGATATAGCCAGTGATATAATTGAAAATCTGTCCGGCATCATGGCCGACGCGCGGGTCAGCGGTGAAGAAGCTGATGTCGGTGTAAACTTTGGCGGTGATCGGGTGATAATTACCTGTGCCCAAGTGACAATAGGTGCGGAAGCCATCCGCCTCACGGCGGACCACCAACGAGATTTTGGCATGCGTTTTCATGTCAACAAAGCCGTAGACGACTTGGACGCCTGAATTCTCCAGCTGCGATGCCCAATGCAGGTTTTGCTCTTCGTCGAACCGCGCCTTGAGCTCAACGATCGCCGTGACTGATTTTCCGGCCTCGGCCGCTTCGCATAAGGCGCGAATGACGGCAGACTGTTTGCCCGCGCGATACAGCGTCTGTTTGATGGCAACGACGTCGGGGTCAATTGCTGCCTGTTGCAGGAACGCCAGCACCACGTCGAAACTTTCATAGGGATGGTGGATGACGATGTCTTTCTGGCTGATTGCCGAAAAACAGTCGCCGTCATGTTCCAGTATGCGTTCAGGGAAACGCGGGGAGTAAGGCGGGAATTTCAAAGTGGGCCGGTCTTCCTCAACCAGTTGTCCTAAATCGCCAATGCCGAGAAATCCGACGGTTTCGACGACAATGGAGGCCCCAGCGCCCAGTTCGGAACGGATCAGCGTCGCCAGTTCACTTGGCAGGCCTTTTTCCAGCTTCAGCCGGATGATCCGACCACGGCGGCGGCGCTTAATGGCGCTTCGGAAATAGCGGACGAGGTCTTCGGCTTCTTCTTCAACCTCGATATCACTGTCGCGAATGACGCGGAATGCGCCTGCTGCAACCAGCAAATAATCGGGAAACATCTGCCCTACGAAATGCTTGATCAGCGCCTCAATCGTGACAAAGCGCGTTCCGGGGCCGGGCAGGCGGACGAAGCGGACCAGTGACTGCGGGATCATCACCAATTGCCTTACAACTTCGCCATCATCCTTGCGGCGCATGTCGAAGATCAGGCTGATGCCTTGATTGGGAATGAACGGAAACGGATGCGCGGGGTCAAGCGCTTGCGGCGTGAGCACGGGCAAGATTTGTTCGCGAAAATACTTGGCAACTGCGGCTTGGTGGGTTTTGCCAATCGCAGTCGGTTCGACAACCTTGATGCCTTCGCCCGCCAGTTCCTTCATCAGCCTGCGCCACAGCTTTTGCTGCTGGATCATCAGCCTGTCGGCGGCAGCCACGGTGTCGGCAAGCTGTTCCGAGGGCGTACGGCCATCAATCGACAGTTCTTCGATATGCCGTTGCTGTTGCCCGCGCAGGCCAGCCACGCGCACCATGAAAAATTCATCAAGGTTGGTGCCGGAAATCGACAGGAAACGCAGCCGTTCCAACAACGGGTGCGCAGGGTTCGACGCCTCTTCCAGAACACGCTCGTTAAATTTCAGCCAGGAAAGCTCGCGGTTGAAATAACGCGCGTCTGTTGGCGTTCTTCGGGCTATCGATCTGCTTGAACCGGGCACGGGCTTCACGAAAATCATTCCTTCTTCAATGTTTAATGCGCGGTGCCATGGAAACATTGCATATTTACGGCAGCAGAAACACGATCTGTAACAGCATTGTCGCTGATTTGTCATCGTAGATATGCCGACGAGTCACAACCCCTGCCTAAGGCGCATGCAATTAACATCGCATATTAGGGGGATTATATATGCAAAAACGTTCCACAGGCACACGGACATTTTCAAAACATGCAATGCTTTGCAGCGCTGCCTTGCTGGCGATCTTGCCATCATCGCTCATGGCGCAGGCGGCACCTGCGGAAGAAGAGGATGGCGATGCCATTGTTGTAACCGGATCGCGTCCAATCGCTGAATCGGAAGCCGCTGCTTTGCTCGTACAAAAAAATTCGGATTCGCTGGTCACTGTCGTGGCGTCGGACTCGGTTGGCCGCTTGCCAGACCAGAACATTGCGCAGGCCGCTGGCCGCCTTCCAGGCGTTGCCGTCGAGCGCGACCAGGGCCAGGCACGCTATATATCTTTGCGCGGCGCCCCCAATAACTGGACGACCTTGTCGTTTGACGGCATCAACATTGTGAGCCCCGAGGGCCGCGATGCGCGTTTCGACAGCATTCCGTCCGCGTTGGCAGCGCAGATCATTGTGTCGAAGGCCGTTACGCCCGACATGCCGGGTGAAACGATCTCGGGTAACGTCAACATCATCACGCGCTCCGGTCTTGACTATGACGGTTTCCGCATTTCCGGCAAACTGGGCGCTGGCCGGACCGAGCTTGGCAAGCGCGGCGAGTATGAAGGCTCATTCACGCTATCCAACAAGTTCGACACGAATATCGGCGAAATCGGCGTGCTGCTGTCTGGTAGCTATTACGAACGCAACATGATCACCGACAATTTTGAAATTGACTGGGAACAAGTGTCGCAAGACCGCCGCCCCGGTTTTGCATCGCGTTTCTGGGCGCGCGAAACCGAGAACAAGCTCTACCGCCTGACCCGCAAGAATTACTCGATTTCGGGGCGCTTTGATTTCCGTCCTGATGCCGACAACACGATTTCAGTGCGCTCGCTTTACACGATATTTACCGATGACGAGGCGCGCGACAATTACATTTTCGACCTCGACGACCGTCAGGGTGATCTTGTGGCCAACTCGGCAGCCTGCACTGGCGGAACCAGCACACCAACGACCACAGCTTATGCAGATGCCTGCATCAACAGCCCTTTTTCGGGCACGGTATATGGCATTGATATCAACCAGCGGTCGACGTTGCGCGCTTTCCGGCAATCCGTATTCACTAACACACTTGAGGGTAAGCACCAGTTTGGCGATAATTGGGGCTTCAAATGGGCGGCCAATTACACCAAATCGGTTGATGACCGGTCGGTGGTTGGTGAGACGCGTTGGGAAAGTCCTTCGACACGTACGTTGCGCCCAACGGTGAGTTATGATTTCACCAATCCGGAACTCGCGCGGGTTTCGTTGTTTACGACCAATCAACTATCGGGGCCAACGCGTTTTCAGGCGGGCACACCGGTCATAGCGATCGATAGCTTCACCAAGCCGCTTGCTTCCTTCACTTCGCTTGATGCCGTCGACCCGACGACTGCCTACACCTTCAAAGGCGAACTGTCGCACAACACCAGCTTATTTGGCGGCGAAACTGTCATTCGCGCTGGCATCCAATATGATCAACGGACCAAGATCAACCGCGAGCGCAATTTGGTGCTGAACACTGCAGCACAATTTACGGCTGCCGGTCTGGGTACGACATATCTGCCATTTTCGCTCGATGTTCCGTTCAAGGGCGAAATACCCATGGGATATACGTTCCGCTATTTCAGTCTTGATGCAATGCGGGACTATCTGGAGCGTGCAAAAACCATTCAGGGTTTCGCGCCAGTGAGTGCAAACCATTATAATGTGCGCGAACGGATTCTTGCTGGCTATATCATGGCGAACAGCAAATATGATTGGGGTAGCTTCGTCGGCGGTGTGCGGGTGGAAAAAGTCACCAATCGCGGGCGTGCCTTGGCGACCATACCTGGTGTGACTGGCGAGATTGAGGCCGAAAGCAGTACCACGCTGGCTTTCCCCAGCCTGCATGTAAACTTTGATGTACAAGATGATCAGAAACTACGGATTGGCTTCACCAGTGGTGCAGCGCGCGCGGATTATGACCAGCTTCGTCCGAATGTGGTTGTCAACGATTCCGATCAAAGGATTTCCGGCGGTAACCCGGCGGTAAAGCCCGAGCGTGCCTATGGCGTAGATGCTTATTATGAATATTATGTCCAGCCGCAGGGCTATTTCATGCTCGGCGCATTCTACAAGAGAGTAGAAGACGTTCTTTACACGGCGCGCCGGACATTTGGATCAAATGCGCTCGATACCAACGGTATTGACCGTTCAGGCTATGCGTTCAGTGGCATCACCAATGGCGGCAAGGGACGGATATTCGGATTTGAAGCAGCCGTTCAGTTCCAGCTTGAACCCTATATGGCTGATCTTGGCCTTCCCGATTGGATGGGTGGTTTTGGTATCACGGCAAACGCCACCTACAATGATAGCAAGGTCACCAAGCCAGAGGGCCTGAACGTATCAGGCTCAGGTGCGGCGCCTACAAACGCGCGTGAAGTGGTCCTGCCCGGGACATCGCAAGTGTCCTACAACGCCGGCGTCTATTACGAGAAATACGGCCTGTCGTTGCGTTTGCAGTACCAGAACCGCACCACCTGGGCAGATGGTTTTGCCGACACCAATTCCGACGCAGGCGATACCTATTGGGCTGCGGACGACGAGCTTGATTTTTCGGCACGCTATGAAATCTTTGACGGTTTCGAAGTTTATTTT
>JANPKN010000081.1:0-3994 GCA_031426075.1 Sphingomonadaceae bacterium | reverse complement strand
CCGAACATCTTGGCAAGATTGTCATCGGCTTTCGCTTCAACCGGCTTGCGCACTTCATTGACGACGATGTCAAAGGTTGCCGCCTTACCCTTCAGGTTTTCGGCATTGTAATCTTCCGGGAAGGTTACGTTCAGAACCTTCTCGTCATTGGCCTTCACGCCGACCAATTGGTCTTCGAAACCGGGGATCAACTGGCCTGAGCCAAGCTCAACCGCCATGCCTTCGCCCTTGCCGCCTTCGAAAGGCACGCCGTCGACCTTGCCTTCGAAATCGATGACAACGCTGTCGCCCATCTTGGCTGCATATTTCTTGTCGGCAGCTTCAAAGCTCTTTTGGCCTTCAGCGAGCTTCAGGATCGATTCGTCGACTTGCGCGTCACTGACTTCAACAATTAAGCGCTCAAGCGTGATGCCGTCGATGGAAGGCGCTGCAATCGCTGGCAGGATTTCGAGGTGGAAATCGACTACGGCGTCTTTGCCCGGCGCATAATCTTCACCAAGATGAACATGCGGCTGAGTCGCTGGACGCAATTTGTTGTCAGCAATCGCCTTTTGGACGCCTTCTTGAATTGAGCTGTTCAGCGCGTCCTGAAGGAGCGAATCCTTGTGCATTTTCTTGACCAGATTGGCCGGAACCTTGCCGGGACGGAAACCGGGCATACGCACTTGAGGTGCAATTTTCTTCACCTCGGCATCAATGCGGGATTCAACGTCCTTTGCGGAAATCGTCATACGATAAGCGCGCTTCAGGCCTTCATTCTGTGTCTCGACGGTCTGCATGTTATCTTCTCTATCTACGACAGGCCCGCTGGCCTGCCAAAAACTGTTGAATGGCTTTCGGGTTCAACGACAGCCGGGAATTCCCTTTTTCGTGGTGCGGGCGAAGGGACTCGAACCCCCACACCTTGCGATGCCAGAACCTAAATCTGGTGCGTCTACCAATTCCGCCACGCCCGCTTACGAAAAGCTGCCGTTTCACAAACGACGAGAGCCCCTAACGGGAAAGCCGTCACGGGGCAAGGGGAGAAGCGGCAAATGCACCGCTACCTCCCTCCGTCCGTGTTAGCCAAGCGCCTTTTTCAGCAAATCATTGATGATTTGCGGGTTGGCCTTGCCCTGCATCGCCTTCATCGTCTGACCCACGAAGAAACCGAACAACTTATCTTTGCCTGAACGATATTCGGCAACCTTGTCCTCGTTCGCCGCCATGATCTTGGCTATCTCAGCCTCGATCGCGCCAGTGTCGCTGGTTTGCTTCAGGCCTTTTTCCTCGACAATTGCCACAGCGCCCTGCCCGGTTTCGAGCATGATTTCGAACACCTGCTTCGAAATGCTGCCGCTGATCGTGCCATCGGCGACAAGGCCAAGTAATTCGGCAGCCTGTTTCGGGCTAACCGGGCTTTCATCGAGCGTTTTGCCCAATTTGTTCAGCGCACCGAAAAGTTCGGACATCAGCCAGTTTGAGCCCTGCTTTGCGTCGACACCTTCAGCCAGCAAATCTTCGAACCAGAATGCTGTCTCGGCCTCAGCGGTCAGAACGGCCGCATTGTAGGCCGTCAGGCCCAACGCTTCGTAACGTGCGCGTTTGGCGTCGGGAAGCTCCGGCAGTGACGAGCGGCATTCCTCGAGAAACGCATCGTCAAGTTCCACTGGCAACAAATCCGGGTCAGGGAAATAACGATAGTCATGCGCGTCTTCTTTTGAACGCATCGACCGGGTTTCCATTTTGTTGGGGTCGAACAGGCGCGTTTCCTGCACAACCGCGCCGCCGCTTTCGATTAGGTCTACCTGACGCTGTGCCTCATATTCAATTGCCTGCATCATAAAGCGGATCGAGTTAACGTTCTTCGTTTCGGTCCTCGTGCCAAGCTCTCCGCCGGGCTTGCGCACGCTGACGTTAACGTCGGCACGCATGGAGCCCTGCTCCATATTGCCGTCGCAGCTGCCGACATAACGCAGGATAGAGCGAAGTTTCTTCAGATAAGCGCCGGCCTCTTGCGGCGAGTTCATGTCTGGCCGCGACACGATTTCCATCAGCGCAACGCCTGAACGGTTCAAATCGACAAAGGACATCGTCGGATGCTGATCATGCATCAACTTGCCCGCGTCCTGTTCGACGTGGATTCGCTCGATACCGATTTTCTTGACCGCGCTATCGGGGTCTTTTTCGTTGAGTGTAACTTCGATTTCGCCCTCACCCACAATCGGGTGGTACAATTGCGAAATCTGGTAGCCCTGTGGCAAATCGGCGTAGAAATAATTCTTGCGATCAAAGCGCGACCATCGGTTGATCTGCGCGTTGATGGCCATGCCCGTGCGCACGGCCTGACGCAGGCATTCGCGGTTCGGCACAGGCAACATGCCCGGCATAGCGGCGTCCACGAGGCTCACATGGCTGTTTGGCTCGCCACCATAAGCAGCAGAAGCGCCTGAAAACAGCTTGGCGTTGGACGTGACCTGCGCATGAACTTCGAGGCCAATCACGACCTCCCACTCGCCAGTGTTGCCCTGGATGCGGTATTCACTCATATTACCACCACTCTCCGGCTTCCGCCGTAAATCCTGAACGCTGTTCAATCGCAAGGCCGGCATTCAACACCGCCTGTTCATCTAGCGCTTTACCGATGATCTGAAGGCCCAAGGGCAGCCCTTCTTTGCTTAGGCCGCCCGGAACGGACATTGCGGGCAAGCCAGCCAACGAGGCGGGCACTGCGAACACGTCGTTCAAATACATTGACAACGGGTCGGCGTTCTTTTCGCCCAAGCCGAAAGCTGCGCTCGGTGCGGTTGGCGCAAGGATGAGGTCGCAGCTTGCCCAAGCATTTTCGAAATCGCGCGCGATCAACGCCCGGACCTTTTGCGCTTGCGTGTAATAAGCATCGTAGAAACCGGCGCTCAGCACATAAGTGCCGATCATGATGCGGCGGCGAACTTCTTCACCGAAACCGGCGGCGCGAGTCGCGGCATACATATCTTGCAGGCCGGCGCCCTCGGGCAAGTCGCGCAGACCGAAACGCACGCCGTCATACCGTGCAAGATTTGACGAGGCTTCCGCAGGTGCGATAATATAATAAGCAGGCAGCGCATATTTTGTATGCGGCAGGCTGATGTCGACGATTTCCGCGCCAGCATCCTTCAACCATGCAATGCCATTGTCCCACATCTTGGCGATATCTTCGTCGATACCGTCAAGGCGGTACTCCTTGGGGATGCCAATACGCTTGCCTTTAAGGTCGCTGTTCAGGCCAGCTTCCCACGCAGGCACTGGCAGGTTGAGCGATGTCGAATCCTTGGGATCAAAGCCTGCCATTGCCTCAAGCATGATGGCGCAATCGCGCACGTCGCGGGCCATGGGGCCAGCTTGGTCAAGCGAACTGGCAAACGCCACCACGCCCCAGCGCGAGCAGCGGCCATAGGTTGGCTTGATTCCGCTGATGCCTACAAAAGCAGCGGGTTGCCGGATTGAGCCACCGGTGTCGGTGCCTGTCGCAGCAGGGCAAAGCCGTGCAGCGATTGCCGACGACGAACCGCCCGACGATCCACCGGGCGCCAACGCGGCGTTACTGCCATCATTGCGGCGCCACGGCGAAATGACGTTGCCGAAATAGCTGGTCTCGTTCGACGAGCCCATGGCGAACTGGTCCATGTTCAGCTTGCCAAGCATTCCTGCCCCAGCCTTCCACAAATTGGCGGACACGGTGGACTCATAGGTCGGCACGAAGCCTTCCAGTATGTGGCTCGCGGCGGTTGTCTGCACGCCTTCGGTGCAGAACAGATCCTTCATGCCAATCGGCACGCCTGCCATTTTGCCAAGCGGTTTACCGGCAGCACGATCGGCGTCGACAGCTTGCGCAGCCTCAATTGCCTTTTCGGGTGTTTCGACGATGAATGCGTTGAGTGCCTTAGCCGCAGATACGCGCGCGTTCAGCGCTTCGGCGACCTCGACCGCCTTAAATTCACCGTTGGCTACGCCGTCACGGATGGCGGCAACACCG
>JANPKN010000080.1:0-3684 GCA_031426075.1 Sphingomonadaceae bacterium | reverse complement strand
TGCCTATCAGCTACTCGGCTGAACTATGGTGCGAACCTGGACGCGCGCTGTGTGCCGAATACGCATCTTTGCTCGTCAAAGTTGAAAAGCGTCGCGGCCAAGAGCTGTTTATCAATGACGGCGCATATGGTTCCTTGTTTGACGCCGCACACATCGGCTGGCGCTTTCCTGTGGCCCTTCAGCGGTCGGATACGTCAATTAATACCCAGAAGGCTGAATTCAGCTTCTACGGCCCTACCTGCGACGATATGGACCATATGGCGGGACCATTCATCTTGCCTGACGATGTGCAGGTTGGCGATTATATCGAAGTCGGTATGCTCGGCGCTTATGGCTGTGCGATGCGGACTGAGTTTAACGGGTTTGGCGAAACCGATACGCTGGTCGTAGAGGATCAGCCCATGGCCACGCTCTATGGCTGGGCTGCCGCCAATGACGATGGTGTGCGCTTACACCGTTCAAAGAGCTCAAAAATCTAAGTTACATTTGACAATGTATCTGAGGTGCATCACCCTCCCCATCTACACAGACGGGGAGGGTTTTTTACATGAATACGCCTATTTTGGCTCCAGCGGCAGCGCTGGTGGTGTGGTCACTTGTCATGCTTTTCTGGATGGCGGGCACCCGGCTTCCAGCGATGTCGAAAATTGGCATGGATCTTGGCAAAGCTGCTCCTGGTGGGCGCGGGCAAGACATTGACCCCAATGTACCGCCATCGGTTGCATGGAAATCGCACAATTATGCGCATCTTATGGAACAACCAACGATATTCTATGCCACGATTATGATCTTGGCGATTTCCGGTGGTGCAACAGATCTGTCGGTTATGCTGGCTTGGGGGTATACTGCGCTGCGTGTCATCCACAGTATATGGCAAGCCACCGTAAATACCGTCAGCATCCGCTTTGTGTTCTTTTTACTATCGACTGTCTGCCTAACCATATTGGCAGTACAGGCGTTACTCGCGACTATTTAAGGGGGGAAGTTTAATGGAGAGTGCAATATTAGGACCAGTTGTCGCGCTTGCGGCGTGGACTATGATTATCTGGATATGGATGTACGCAACGCGCTTGCCGGCGATGGGCCGTGCAGGAATTGATGGCACTAAGGTTGTTGGTTCAACCGGGGGCGCTTTGCGCGATGCTCTTATTGCAAAGGGCGAAGAAAAGGCGTCATGGGTTGCCGATAATTACAATCACTTACACGAAGCACCTACGGTATTTTATGCAGTCTGTTTAGTGCTTGCGATGGTGGGACAAGGTGACAATTTGAACGCGACGATTGCTTGGGCCTATGTCGGCCTACGCGTCGCGCATAGCTTAGTTCAGATATTTTCTAACCGCGTGATTGTGCGCTTTGCGTTGTTCGCTCTGTCGTCCGTCGCGTTGCTGATGCTTGTCGTGCACGCAGTCATGTCAGTGCTGTTACACTAGCGGCTGAAATGACCTACTAGCTCGATATGGGTTGACCAGCGGAACTGTCCTACGGGCCAGATCCGCTGCAACCTGTATCCAGCACCAACCAACGTCTTGGCATCCCGCGCAAAGCTTGCAGGGTTGCAGCTTACATAAGCGATATTTGGTACGTTCGATGCAGCAAGTTGTGCGACTTGCTCCTTTGCGCCGGCGCGTGGCGGGTCAAGAACCACCGTCTGGAACTTGTTGAGTTCTTCCACCGCAAGAGGCCGCCGAAAAAGGTCACGATGTTCTGCAAATATTGTCCGGCCAGTGCGGCCTGCCGCCGCCTTGAGCGCAAGGCTGGCCTGAAGGTCGGCCTCACCTGCATAAATCTTGCGGCCAGCACCCATGGAAAGCGCAAAAGTGCCGGAGCCTGCGAACAGGTCGGCGATAATGGTGTCGCTGCCTATAATTTCGTTCACGGCGTTCACCAAAGCCGCTTCGCCATCGACTGTAGCCTGAAGAAAGCCATAAGGCTGATAGCCTACCGCGACACCGCCAAGTGTGACTGTGACAGGCTCAGGCTCATAAAATGGAACCGGACCATAGCCTTCATCCAGCGACAGGCGCGCAAGATTGTGCGTTTTGGCGAATTCCGACAGCACTTCGTGGGTGTCCAGATCATTTGCGATCCAGTTTTCGATCAGGACATCAACGCCTTGGTCAACCATTGCCAATTTAATCTGAACCTGGCGCGCACGGTTTAACCTTGGCTCAAGCAACGCGCGCATGGGTTCGAGCAATGCAAACAGCTCCGGCGCCATGACGTCACATTGGCGTAAGTCAATGATACGGTGACTTTTTTCGGTACTAAAACCAAGCTGGAATTGCTTGCCTGCCCATGCCGAACGCACAGCAATGCGGCGGCGTGTCTTGGGCGGCGACAGATGGACCGGCATCACTTCGCCGATGTCGACTTGCTGCGTCGCAAGGGCGTGCGTTACGCGTTCTGCGATGAAAAGCCGCAGACTCTCTTCATCGAGATGCTGCAGTTGGCAGCCACCGCACAAGGGGAAATGCTGGCATGGCGGCACAACATGATGCGGGCCGTGGATCAGGCCGCCCGATGGGTCAACGATGTCTCCCGGGGCAGCCAAGGCAACATAACGGCCATTTGCAGTGACGCCATCACCGAGCGCGGCAACCCTAATTATCTCTTCTGTCATTTCCATACCGCCCCATGCCCGTGAAGGGACAAGCAATCAACTGGCGTCTTTCGCCAAGGTGGTTGCTTCGGCGGGTGCTGAGTTTTTGATCTGCGCTGGCAGCCTGTATTTATCGTCTCCTGAAGACAATTCAATCATGCTGCCTTCGAGCAAACTTATGCGGGTGTCGTCAAAACCATCTGCAGCCGCTAAGCCCCGCCCATCGGTAAGGATGTTGAAACGCCGAAAACCACCATCGGGATGCCGGAGGACTAGCAAAATGGAACCGTTGGTACTGATCTGTTCAGTAGAACATATCCGTTCAAACGCGGTCGCCCCTGCTAACGCACATTCGACTTTGCCATCTGCGGCCGCTTGCTTTGCAGCCCCTCCGCCTTCTGCCTGTTGCGTTGGACCTGAATCACTTCCGCTGCACGCTGCCAAAGCGGCCAGCAGCAGCGGAGTGCAAAATGACTTAGATATCCGCATAGACATGGGTTTCGGCGGCGCCGCCCGGATGCGTCACGGCACCTTTATACGCTGGCCCAACATTCTGCGCATAACGCCAGATTGCACCTGACTGATAATCTGTCTGGCGCGACTTCCAGTTTTTTCTTCTTATTTCAATAGTTTCTGGATCAACATTAAGATCGATTACGCCTGATTCTGCATCAATTACGATTTCATCTCCATCCTCGATCAAGGCAATAGGTCCACCCAACGCAGCTTCCGGTCCGACATGGCCAATGCAGAAACCACGCGTTGCGCCGGAGAAGCGGCCGTCGGTAATTAGCGCCACTTTTTCGCCCATCCCCTGCCCGTACAAAGCGGCGGTGGTGGACAGCATCTCGCGCATGCCAGGTCCGCCTCGTGGCCCTTCATAGCGGATAACAATGACAGAACCTTCGCGGATTTCCCGCGCTTCAACCGCTGCGAAGCAGTCTTCCTCACAATCGAAAACCTGCGCGGGGCCAGTGAATGTCAACCGGTCCATGCCCGCCACCTTCACAATTGCGCCTTCAGGAGCCAGAGTCCCGCGCAGTCCAACCACACCGCCCGTAGGTGTAATCGGTGCCGTGGCT
>JANPKN010000079.1:0-4478 GCA_031426075.1 Sphingomonadaceae bacterium | reverse complement strand
TCGTGCTGAAGCCGATTAGCTTATCAATCAGAAACACATACATCCGTTGAATATCAAGTACGATGACGATTTTCATCGGCCCTTCGTAAGCGGCATGTGCAGCCCAAACAAACTGTCCGGGCTTGTGCGCATCGACGGGGCCTTTCTTTTTGGGCTTCTGCACTGGCGTCGCGACGGGAGGGGTCGTAACGGGCGGCGTTACAACTGGCGGCGGTGCAACGGGCGGCGTTACAACTGGGGGCGGTGCAACAACTGGATCGGGTACCGGGGGGGCAACAGGTGGTATATTCGGGCTTGGGGACTGTGGCACTTGCATTGCCTGTCCCTGCCCCGTTTGCTGCGCCATAGCCACGCCGGGCACAGCTAAGACCAACGCAAGGGCAAAAATGCCGTGCATACTGCGGATACCCGCGCCGAATTTCATGAAACTGCCCCTGATTGCAAAATTATATGCAGCATCATGCTGCGGTCAGGTTGTTATTAGCAAAAAATCTGCAAAAATTCGACGTGAATTTTGAACCTCAGCAAAAAAATAACATTATTTTGTTATGCGCCTAACTGTCCTAATTTTGCGCTCAAATGTCGTAATTGGGGTGTTTATGTAAAGGATTGCTTCCTATCTAAGGGACATGAACATTGGACGCAGGCAATTTATTCAATCGGCAGTGCTGGGAGCCAGTTTGCTCACAGTGCCTTCACGGGCAGCAGAAACAGTTTTCATGCCCGGCACAGGAAATGATATCGCTGGGCCTTCGCCCTTGTTGCTCAGTCGCGCGAAAGCCGCGCTAGCCGAACACACATCCCGCATCCGCAATCATGATCTTTTGGCGATTGCCGATTTTTCGAAGCCATCGCGTGATCCTCGCTTTTATGTCGTTGATCTGCGCAATGGCAGATCTGACACATTCCTCGTTGCACATGGAAAGGGTTCTGACCCGAGCCATAGCGGTTGGGTGCAAAATTTCTCCAATGTCCATGGGTCGGAAGCGACTTCGGCGGGAAGTTATCTCGTCGGCGAAACCTATTTCGGCCAATATGGCGAATCCCGCCGGTTGATCGGCCTCGATCCGCAAAATGATCAGGCTGAGGCCCGCGCGATTGTCATTCACCCTGCCTGGTACGTGAACCAATCGCTTATTCATGGCCAGGGCAAGATTGGACGCAGCCAAGGCTGCTTCGCCTTTGCCAAGGATGACATCAACGTCATCCTAGAACGTGTCGCCCCAGGATGCTTGTTATACGCTGATAAGGTCTAGTTTCAGCTTCGGTTGCCGGACTTGAATACACCGCAGATAATCCGCTTGCCGCTGTTGCCGCTTGGGTCGGTTTTATAATCATCCGCTTTTTCATGAATGACAAAAGCACCACCATCGGCATCCAATAGGCCCTTGGGTCCGGACAGCATGATGTCTGTTAGTTTATACTCAAGCGTAATTTTGCGGTCAGCGCCTGCATCCACATTCGGCAAGTCGCCATCATGCGCGCCCATAGGGTTGTCACGGCCATGTTGTTTCATGTCAGGGTTCCAGTGTGGCCCGGCACTGGTGAAATCCGGTCCCTGACATTTGCCAACCGCATGAAGGTGCATACCATATGTTCCGGCGGCAGGAGCCTCAGCAGACAGACTTAAAAACACGCCATCGCTTCGCTGCGATATGGTCGCTACGCCAGCCCAGCTGCCGTCGGCGCGTGCAAGATCGGCCGTAACCACCTCCGAAACTTCAGCCGTCTTCGTCGACTGCATGGTCGAGCAACTAGCGAGGACCGGAATGATGAAAATCGGCAGTAACTTGCGCATATTTTACTCCTGAAGGTAGCGGTGCTGAGGCAACATAACATGAACCATTCGGCACTCAATTTGTTTCGTGAATTCAGTGCAGCCATTCGTCCGGCTTTACGCCCTGAGCAAACAATAACGCTGTCAGGTCATTGTGTCTCACGGAGAAGTTCGCGGCTTGCGCCAATTGCGGGCGTGGATGATATCCCACGCCCAAACCGCCGCCAGATACCGCAGCGGCGATCATGGGCAAGTCATTGGCACCGTCACCGACTGCGAGCGTTGAACCCAGACCAATTCCACGCGTCTCGGCGGCGGATTGCAAAACTGCACGCTTAGTTGACGCGTCGACTATACTGGTCGCTAATTTGCCTGTTAGCCGGCCGTCTTTAATCTCAAGCACATTGGCGTGCACCTCGTCAAAGCCAAGCATCATTGCCACCGGGCCAGTGAAGCTGGTGAACCCGCCGGAAACAAGCACGGCATGGGCACCCCATCCGGTCATCGTCCGCACCAAGATTTCGGCGCCCGGCATCGGCCGCACCCGTTCACGCAGACATTGCGCAACCACCTGCTCGTCGAGCCCGGCAAGTAAGGCAACACGGGCCTTCAACGCTTCAGCGAAATCAAGCTCACCTGCCATGGCGCGTTCTGTGATCGCGGCGATTTCTGGCTTAATGCCGGCATAGTCAGCCAATTCGTCGATGCATTCGACTGTAATCATGGTGCTGTCCATGTCGGACACCAAAATCATTTTGCGCCGATCGCCCTCGCGGTGCACCGCTATATCGAAACGATCTTCAAGTCCTGCCAGCGCAGCGCGTGCGTGCGTCACGTCGCCTTCAAATGATATGTCAATCGCTTTGGCCTCAGCGAGCCAGTCTACAGTGCCTGGAATGCAGCCTCCTTGGGCCAAACGATCCTTAGCCTCGGAAAACATGCCGCTTTCCAATGATTCTGCTGCTATCAAGGTGCAAATGGGCATTTCGAATCCTAAGAATATGGTCGCGCTTATTGCGGGTCCGACCGCGAGCGGCAAGACGGCATTAGCGCTGCATCTGGCCAGAAACGGCAATTTCGTGATTATCAATGCGGATAGTGCGCAAGTTTATTCCGATTTGCCGATATTGAGCGCACAACCGACGGCGGACGAGCAACGCAGCGTTCCACATCATCTATTCGGCTATCTGGACGGCGTAACACCCTGCTCTGCAGCGCGATGGGCCGACGATGCTAAACGGGTAATTGCGCAAACCCATGCGGCAGGCGCGACACCGATATTAGTTGGTGGCAGCGGGCTATATATCCGCACTTTGCTGGACGGTATTGCGCCCATACCAGAGGTCGACCCTGAACTCCGCGCGCAGATACGCGCGATGCCCGTGGATAAAGCCTATGCCGCGCTTCAACAATATGATGCGACAATGGCTGCGACCTTGGCACCAACAGACATTAGCCGAATCACCCGAGCGCTGGAGGTCGTGAAAAGCACCGGGCGCAGCATTTTGAATTGGCGCGAAACGAAAATCGGAGGAATCGCGGCCGACATCACGCTCCGGCCCTGCCTGCTGCTACCGCCCCGAGACTGGTTATATGACCGCTGCGACGCGCGATTTGAATTGATGATGGAGGGCGGCGCCGTCGAAGAGGTCGAGGCGTTGCTTTCCCGCAATCTCCCGCGAGATGCACCTGTCATGCGAGCCATCGGTGTGCCGGAGATTTCAGCCTATTTGAAAGGCACTATGCAACGGGATGAAGCTATTGCGCGCGGGCAAATTGCCACAAGGCAATATGCCAAGCGGCAGTTCACTTGGTTCCGAAACCAAGCAACCCCAGAATGGCCGCGTGCAGACATAGCAATAAATGATTCAAATATTGGTAATTTTGAAATATTATTTCAATGAATGTATTTGACAAGCCATTTTCTAATCATTAGCTAGCCCGCTCTTGCTTACCCTATTGCAGTGCAACATAGGACGGCAACTTAACAAATAAGGACTTTCCAGTGGCCGAAAAATCCGGCGCAGAAATATTGATCGATGCCTTGATCGAACAGGGTGTGGACACGGTGTTTGGTTACCCCGGCGGCGCAGTGCTGCCCATTTACGACGCCTTGTTTCAGCAAACGAAGATCCGGCATGTTCTTGTCCGGCACGAGGCTGGCGCTGCCCATGCGGCGGAGGGCTATGCACGTTCTACTGGTAAGCCCGGCGTTGTTCTCGTAACTTCGGGTCCCGGCGCTACGAACGCTGTCACGGGTATTGCCGATGCGTTTCTGGACTCTATCCCGCTTGTCGTTTTGACTGGCCAGGTCGCGACAAACCTGATCGGCACCGACGCGTTTCAGGAAGCGGACACAGTTGGCATTACGCGCCATTGTTCGAAGCATAACTATTTGGTCAAGGACCCGGCGGATCTCGCATCCACTGTTCGTGAAGCTTTTACAATTGCGACCAAAGGACGCCCTGGCCCAGTCGTCATAGACATTCCGAAAAACGTGCAGGTGGCGACCGCTGCAACTGATGTGAAGCGCCCGACCTCGTCTAGATTCACATATGCCGGTGAAGCCGACTATTCCGAAATCAATAAAGCAGTCGAATTGATTGCCAACGCAAAAGCACCAATTTTGTATACCGGCGGCGGCATAATCAACTCCGGCCCTGCAGCGAGCGAAGCATTGCGCGAGCTGGCAGAGTTGACC
>JANPKN010000078.1:0-2268 GCA_031426075.1 Sphingomonadaceae bacterium | reverse complement strand
CGCGTCGGGGTCCGAGCTCAACCAACTGACCCTGTCACAGAGCTTCCGTTCGACAGCCCCCATCCTTGATTTCGTCAATGCCGTCATCGAAGAGGCGGGCGCTGAAAGCTTCGGCGTCAGCGGAGAAATCGCCGAACATTATAGTGAAAAACCGCAAATCGGCGTTGTCGAGCTATTGGAACCAATATCCGCAAAACCCAATTCCCTCGATGAAGGCAGCTCCGACGACGAAGAGGACTGGTTCAGCGACGAAAAGCGTGCGCTGGCCGAGAAACTGGCGGACCATATCAAGGCGTTGATCGACGCAAAACCCTGGTTAGTCAGCAAAGGCCGCCCGCTTGAACCCGGCGATATCATGTTCCTGTTGCGCAGCCGGGGCGAAATGGCGTCGATGCTGGTCGCGCAATTACATGAACGTAATGTCCCCGTTGCGGGTATCGACCGGCTTCGGTTGTTGCAGCCTTTGGTGGTACAGGATTTGCTGGCAGCGATTAAATTTGTGCTTCAGCCCAATGATGATTTCAGTCTTGCCTGCTTGCTCGTTTCGCCCATCATTGGGTGGTCGCAGGAAACTTTGCTGCAATATGGCTATGTTGGCGACCGCAAGGGCAGCCTGTGGCAACATATTCGCGATCGGACTGAACTGGCCGAGCAGACGGTTCCGCTGCGGGACATGCTCGCCATGGCTGACTTCACGACCGTCTACCACTTTCTTGAGCAGATATTGTCCGGCCCAATCGGCGCGAGGCGTAAATTTACCGCGCGGTTGGGCAGTGAGGTTCTGGTGCCTATCGAGGAAATGCTGAACGCCGCCTTACAATTCGAACAGCAACACGGAGGCGGGCTTCAGAAGTTCATCGCATGGTTCGACCGAGGCGATACAGAAATCAAGCGCGAGGGCAACAGCAGTAGCAGGGAAGTCAGGATCATGACCGTCCACGGGGCAAAAGGCTTGCAAGCCCCTGTGGTCATATTGGCGGATGTCACCTCAGACCCAACCAAAAAACCTGACCAATCGGTCGAACTGTTGATGGATGAGGGGCATCGCACGCCGTTATTGCCTATCCGCAAGGCGGAGCAATCTGGACGGTTGCTGGAAATTATCGAAAAGCAAAAGACGCGCGAATTACAGGAGCATAAGCGCTTACTCTATGTGGCGATCACGCGGGCCGAAGAGCGGCTGATCATGGCTGGGTCATTGGGCGTCAGTCGCAAGGGTGAGCCTCCGTCCGAAAGCTGGTGTGCGCTTTTGCAAAGGGGCATGACGGCGCTTGGCTGCGATTGGGAAGATGATGCACGCTGGGGCAGGGTCATGCGCCATATCGGGCTTGAGGGAGCTTCTTTGCCCGTTTCAGAGGCGAGCAACGACACGGGACTTGAGGCCAAAAAGCCTACAGAAATACCCGACTGGGTGTTTGCGCCAGCGCCGGAAGAACAGCGCCCGCCGCGTCCGTTGGTGCCGTCGCGTCTTGACGATGACGATTATGGCGATGCGCCAGCGACCACCGCCATGCGCAAGGCGGCCACGCGCGGGAAGCTTATCCACGCTTTGCTGGAACGCATCACGGACAATATTTCGATGGGAAGAGCGGAGCAATGGCTCATGGCTCAAGCCCCTGATCATGACATTGACCTTGTTCAACTTGTACGTGAGGTCAGCGCGATTGTGAACGACGCGCAATGGGCTGCCTTCTTCGGCCCCTCCGCGCACGCCGAAGTGCCTTTGGTCGCAGTCGTGGGTGAAACGGTCATCAACGGACGCATCGATAGGCTATTGGTCGAGCCCGGGTTGGTGCGCGCCATCGATTTCAAGACCGGTCGTCAAGTTCCCCAGGACGAAAATAGTGTGCCAATCCCGCATTTGCGGCAAATGGCGCATTATCGTGCAGCATTGCAGACGATCTTTCCGGGATCGCGCGTCGAGGTATCCCTGCTCTTCACGCATGCGCCACAGTTCATCACGCTTTCGGACGCGATCTTGATGCCGCACAACCCCGCCTCCTGACAAGATAAGCAAAACTATTGCGCATGGTCCTTGTCAGCATATGGTGGCAGGAATACATGGGAGGGAACAAAGGAGATTAACATGGCTACCAAATCCGTAGGCGACAATGACTTCGCCGCAACTGTGCTGGCATCAGGCAAACCTGTATTGGTCGATTTCTGGGCCGAATGGTGCGGTCCGTGCAAGATGATTGGCCCAAGCCTTGAAGAAATCAGCGAAGAACTGGCCGGACAGGTCGAGATCGTGAAGCTGAACATTGATGA
>JANPKN010000077.1:0-5925 GCA_031426075.1 Sphingomonadaceae bacterium | reverse complement strand
TGCTTCGGTTTGAATCACAATGTCCGGCGTGCGTGGCCGGAAATTCACGCGCAATATCGCGTGATCTGGCACTACATTATTCGGGCCACCACCTTCAATTTTTGCCGGGTTGACTGAAAGCCCCTCGCGCGAAAGCCGCTTGAGCCGAAGCGCGAGATCGGCCGCCGCCAGCACTGCATTGCGTCCATCATCTGGGTTACGCCCGGCATGTGCTGATAACCCCGAAAAAATGATCGAGAAATTGCCACTTCCGCCGCGCGCGCCGGCAAGCGTGCCGTCGGGCAAAGCAGGCTCATAGGTCAACGCCGCCAGTTTGTTCTGCGCAAGCTTTGCAATCAGTTTTGCTGACGATGGAGAGCCGACTTCCTCGTCGCTGTTGATGAGGATTTGATACCCGGTGCCCGAGAGGATGCCCGAATATTCCGCAGCGCGCAATGCGGCCAGCATGACAGAAATGCCCCCCTTCATGTCAGCAACGCCGGGGCCGTTCAGCGTCCCATCGTTTAACCAACGCAGGGTCTGAAATTCGTGATCATCCGGAAAAACCGTGTCCATATGACCCGTAAACAGCAATTGTGTCGGCGAATCTGGCCGGACTGTGACCAACAGATGTTGTCCATGGTGCACCGTTTTTATCGTTCCATTGGCGAGGACGCGCTCGACAGGTTCGGCGTCAACCAAAGTCACTTTGCCCGGAAGAACCGAAAATGCACTAACGAGCATCCTAGCAGTCGCCGCCAAACCATCGAGATTGCCCGAACCGCTGTTTACCGCTGCCCAAGTTTGCACCTGGTCAAGCATGGGCTGCTGGTGGATCGTGTCAAGAACCTGTCGTTCGCTGGCGGTTAGCGTATGCATGACATGGTCTTAGCTTCGGTTACTTCAAAGGACCACCCCCAGCGTGCTGGCTATCCGACTTCCCGCGCAAGAGCGCACCATTCCGCTATGTTGACGGTTTCCGGACGGCGATCTTCCGCTATCCCTGTTTTATGGAGCGCCTCCAGCGCACCGGGCACACCCTTGAGGCTTTGCCGCAGCATCTTACGACGTTGTCCAAATGCTGCACCAGTCAGGTTTTCCAAAACCGACATTTTTACGCCGATTGCCGCCCCCTTGGGCGTTATGTGTACGACAGCGGACATGACCTTAGGCGGCGGGGTGAAAGCGGAGCGATGCACAGGCATCGCAATGGATGCGTTCGACCGCCACTGCGCCAATATCGCAAGGCGTCCAAATGCGCCGGTGCCGGGTGAAGACACGATCCTGTCGGCAACCTCGCGCTGAAACATGAGCGTGAGGCTTTTCCATGTCGGTGGCCAATCATTGCCTCCGAGCCAACCGACGGCAAGAGCAGTGCCAACATTATAGGGCAAATTGGAAACGATATGAAAAGGCGCGCCTATTTCGGCAAACGGATCAATCTTTAACGCGTCGCCTTCAATGACGCGCAATTGGCCCGGAAAGGCCTCCGCCAATTCAGCCAGCGCTGGCAGACAGCGATGGTCCCGCTCAACAGCAACCACGTGCGCTCCGGCCCGCAACAGCGCACGCGTAAGGCCGCCGGGGCCCGGGCCAACTTCGTAGACATGCTCACCCGCCAAAGGACCGGGGATTGCGGCGATCCGATCAAGCAGTTTCTCGTCAAACAGGAAGTTCTGCCCAAGTGCCTTGCTCGCCGACAGATTATGACGGGCAATCACTTCCCGAAGTGGAGGCAGTGAAATAGTCATCAGCCACAATCTGCAGCGGCACGGCGGTACAAAGCTGCGGACTCAGCCATTTTAATCGCCGCGATCATCGAATGCGGCAACGCTTTGTTTTGGCCAGCTATTCCAAAGGCAGTTCCGTGGTCTGGAGAAGTTCTGACAACGGGCAACCCAAGGGTAATGTTGACGGCATCATGAAAATATAGAGTTTTCAATGGGATGAGTGCTTGGTCATGATAGGCGCATAACGCAGCGTCATACTGCGCGCGCGCTTCTGCGTGGAACATGGTGTCTGCGGGCAGGGGACCGATGACGTTGAAGCCTTCTTCCCTGATTTGTGCAATCGCAGGCTCAAATATGTCGATCTCTTCGCGACCCATATTGCCTGCTTCGCCAGCGTGGGGGTTGAAGCCGGCCACAGCAAGTCGTGGATTTTCGATGCCAAAATTTCGCTGCAATCCCTTCGCCGTCGCGCGCAATCGCTGGCGTATAAGCCTGCCGTCAAGTTTGCCCGCAACATCCGCCAGTGGGATATGCGTTGTCATAGGCACCACGCGTAGGTCGGGTCCAGCGAGCATCATGACCGCGTTGTTTTTGGAAACACCGCATCGCTCGGCGATAAATTCGGTCTGGCCGGGATGCGTGAATCCAACGGCGTACAGTTGCGATTTGGAAACCGGGCCAGTGACGAGCGCAGAGGCGCTGCCAGCGCGGGCAAAGCCAATCGCCATCTCCAACGCCTGATACGCGCAATGCGCGCCGTCCAGATCTGGTGTACCCGGTACAACCGACAGACAATTGTGCAACTGAATGACCGGCAAAGCAGTGTCGAAATGTCTAAAGGTGTCGGCTGGATCATCGATGCGGACAACTGGGCCGTTCCAGTGCGGCGCAAAACTTCCAATGTCACCAATGGCGAAGAAAGGCGCCAAACCAGCGGAGTGGCGCGCTTCCCATGCTTTTCCGATGATTTCCGGACCAATACCGGCCGGGTCACCGACCGAAACGGCCAGCGGCAGTTCCAGTCGGCCTAACAGCATCAGTTATATTCGATGACAGCGTCGCGGCGCAAATCGCGCAGGTAGATGCGGGCACGCTTGTTCACGCGCTCTTCCTCCAACCGCGACATAATTTCGTCAAAGCTTTCCGATGCTGCTTCTTGTGGGGCATCACGGCCGCACAGCACGAATACGCGAACGCCGTCTTCCAATGAACCATAAGGCGGAGTTGACTGACCGATCTGCAAATCAAGCATAACCTGCTGCAACGGAGCCGGTAATTCGCGGATTTTGATGCCGTCGCGGTTCACGACATCGGCGCCAAGCGTACGGGCCATTTCGTCGGCAACGCCGCAGCCTGTGATTCGCTGCGTCTCCTCGCTGAATTTCTTCACCAGCGGTGTTACCTGCGCTTCGGTGGTGCCCTTGGGAAACGTAATCGCAATTTGCTTAAGGCTCAAAACCGAGTCACGTGGGTCGGAGGTCGCAACTTGGCGCTTGTCGATAAGCAAAAGGATTGAAATACCGCCTGGCGATGCCACGGCCTGAACCTCGTTACTGTTCATACCAGCGGCTGCCGTAGCCAATGACTGTGGCAATTGCGCGAGCGACAACCAGCCCAAGTCACCGCCGACGGACGCCGTCGAAGCTTCCGAAAATTGCCGCGCATAGGAAACAAAATTGCCACCTTGGCGCAGCTGGTCAATGATCTTTTTTGCGTTTTCTGTAACGGCAGGCAATGTTTCCGGCGTAGCCGACAGGTAGATTTCGCCAAGGCGGTATTCTGTTGTGCCCTTGGTTGCCTTGATGCGTTCGATGATGGCATTGACTTCGTCATCGCTCACATTGGCTGAAGGACGCACATTGCGTGAAAGCAACCGGCTCCAGGAAAGTTCGCCCTTAATCTGTCGCTTAAGCGTTGCAACCGATGCGCCAATTGAAACGAGATATTTTTCGACTTCGTTCGCCGGGCGGTTGAAGTTCTGTTGCGCTACGCGGTCGAAATATTGGTTTACTTCAGCGTCCGTGACTTCAATTTCATTGGCCGCCGCTTCTTGAATCTGAAGCGTCTCGTCGATCAAATTGGTCAAGATCTGTGCCCGAAAACGGGCGAGTTCTTCGGGCGGCAGTTTGTTGTCATTAGCCGCGACAATCAACGCAAGACGATGATCAATGTCCGTGCCGGTAATAATTTCACCGTTCACCTGCGCGGTTGCGCGCCGTACATTTGGGTCATTCTTGCCGAACAGTTGCTGTCCTTCTGGTATGGCCAGACTTGCGTCAGGGGCTGCATTATCAGCGACCGTTTGCGCAATCAGCGGTGTCAGTGCTGTGGCGGAAACGAGCACGGCAGCGAGGGACAAACGCTTGAATAACTTCATTGATAATGATCCAGTACACATTCGGTTCGAGCAGGCAGATAGCCATGGTCTGCTGAACAGCAGATGAGCGACTACATCCCCGTCCGGGAATTAATTGGTGATGCCTTACACACCAAGATTGCGAAATGCCAGACGGAACAAGAAGCTGTTGCCGCGCTGCGAGTCGCCCACTGGCTGATAATCGCGCCGCCAGGTCAGGCTTAACGACAAGCAGTCATCATCATAAGCGACGCCGAGCCTGTGCCGGATGGGGTCAAAGCCATCTGACAGGCTTGTAGGATCCTCGTCCGTGTCGGTGAGGTCAAGGATGGTAGAGCCAAAAACAGACCAGTAACGCGCCACACGAATGCGACCGGCGAGTCGAATTTCTTCGCGATCCGCCAAATCTTCAAGCGTTGGACCAATGTTACGATTTAGTTTGAGATAACCAGCCTGCAAATATGTCCCGCGCGAGCCGATGGTGGCATCCACTTCATTTCGGCGAATGGCCAAATTGTCCTTATCCAAACGGAAGCGGTGCGTGAGTTTTATAATATTTTTGTACCGAAATTCCGAACGCCCCACAATGTCCGATGCCTTGTCCGAAAGCCCGGTCCCATCCGGGAAAATTGAAGCGCGGTTGGACAGACGATAGCTTTGGCCCAAATTGATATCGGCGGTGAAATCGGATTTCCGCAAAGCCCAGTCGAAGCCATATGTAATACGATAATCGTCTTCGAAGCGATCATAGCCTGGGAACCGGTTGAGCGCGAAAAGATTGCTGTCCTCAAGGTCTACGGCGCGAGAGTCTTCGTTTGGAATGTTAAGATTGGAAATGGAAGGCGCAGCCACCAACTGAACGCGGGGCGTAAAGATTTGCGTGCCGCCAAAGGCTTGCCCGACGAAGGGCCATTTGATGTCAGCAGCGGCTGCGAAAATGCCGCGCGTTTGCCAGCCGGATTCGCCACGATAAATTGTGGTCAATGTGCTCGCATTTTCGTCGCTGTGATAGACATCGCCGCGCGCCAGCATGGTAAACGTTACTTCCTGGCCAAGGCCGGTAATCGTCCGCAAATCCCATTTTGCTGAGGCAAAGGCACGTTGCGTATCTTGTCCCTCAGTCCGACCGATGGCCAGACTATTTGCCTGCAGCTGGACCGTTCCGCCCACCACTGGAGCATCCATGCGTAAGCGGTAGTCAATTTCTGGCAATGCAATTGGTGCTAGCCCTTGGCGATCACCCGTGCGCAGCGTCTGGACGGCCCAGCCAGCCAGGGAGAAATAGCTGTTGTCGCCAATGCGTTCAGCCGAAAACGTCGAACGCAGCCTGTCATCGCGGCTGATATCGTAACGCCGCAGGAATGTGCGGTCAGATGCATAGCGGCCGGAAGCTGAAAATGACCAATAGGGATCGACCTGAAACCGGCCAGCGCCTTCCAGATATCCACGAAACACGTTTGCGCCGACGGGGATCGCAACGCCGCTTGTGCTAATGCGGTCGCTATACGTGCCGTAAGCCGTAACGTCGATTGCGCCCTTTTTCTCCAATGTCCGGAAATTGATGCGTCCCAAAGGCGCGGCATCCGAAAAGGCAGTGATTGAAGCCGTCAAATCTCGGTTTTGCGCCATGCGCCAATAATAGGATTGCTCCAGCTCGACACCGTTGTTTCGCGAAAATCCGATGCTGGGGACGAGGAAACCGCTTCCGGCTTTCGCATCTACGGGGTGTGACAGGAACGGAAGCGGCACAACGGGTAGCCCAAAAAGCTCAATGCGGGCGCCCTCGTATACAACGCGCTTTTTGGCGGGATCATATACGACCTTAACGGCCTTCACTTCCCAGCTTGGCTTTTTCGGGCA
>JANPKN010000076.1:0-3032 GCA_031426075.1 Sphingomonadaceae bacterium | reverse complement strand
CATCCGTGCCGCCATGACCTATGCCGATGTCGCGGCTTTGATCATCCCTTCCCTGCCCGACCTGATGACCGCCGCAGAAGTCGCTCCGCGCATAGACGGCATCTTGCTGACAGGTAGCCCGTCCAATGTCGCCACACATCTTTATGGTGAAGATGGCGGCGATGGTCCCTATGATGACGGCCGTGACGAAATCGCAATGTCGATGGTTGACCGCATGATCGACGCGCAAAAGCCTGTGTTTGGAATCTGCCGGGGTTTCCAGGAAATCAACGTGGCCTTGGGCGGCACCTTGCGTCGTGACACCAGCGCAAGTGATACCCTCATCCGCCATCACGCGCCGGACGACGTCGGATTTGATGCGATGTTTGACCACCGACACGCAGTTGAACTCGCAGACGGGGGCATATTGGCAAACGCCTACGCTAAAGGCGAATTAGACGTAAACTCGGTCCATTTTCAGGGTATCGGTCGGTTGGCAGACGGTTTGGCCGTCGAAGCCCGTGCACCTGATGGATTAATTGAGGCGTACAGTGCACGGCCCAACGGCGCGCCTCTGCTCGCGGTGCAATGGCATCCCGAATGGGGCACGGAAAATGATGTGGATTCTCAAACCTATTTCCAACTTTTGGGAAAGGCGTTAAGAGGCAATCTGTGAACACTAAAGTGACCCGTTTCAACCGCTATCAAGCGCGGATCGGCTTTTCGCCCTGAACCTTTGCGCACGACGCAAAGCCATTACATTTCAGGGAGAATAACATGCCACGCAATTACGATATCGCCGAACTTCGCCGTTTGGACATCGCTCACCATTTGCCTGCACAAGCCGATTGGCAGGAGATTGAGGATCTGGGCGGAAGCCGGATCATTACGCATGCCGAAGGCTGCTACATCCACGACGGCGACGGTAACCGCATATTGGACGGCATGGCTGGCCTGTGGTGCGTCAATGTCGGCTATGGCCGCGACGAACTCGCTGAGGTCGCGCGCGAGCAGATGCTTGAGCTGCCTTATTATAACAGCTTCTTCAAAACCGCGAACGCGCCAGCCATCATGCTTGCCGATAAGATTTCCAGCCTGACCAATGGTCGCTTGCCGCATGTATTTTTCAACAGCTCAGGCTCTGAGGCCAATGACACCATATTGCGCATGGTGCGTCATTATTGGCAGGTGAAGGGCGAGCACAGCCGCACTATCATCATCAGCCGCCATAACGCCTATCATGGTTCCACGGTCGCTGGCGTCAGCATGGGCGGTATGAAGGCCATGCATGGCCAGGGTTTCCCCGCGCCAGGTATCCTGCCGATGGCTGGCATCGAGCATGTGCGCCAGCCTTATTGGTATAATGAAGGCTGCGACATGACACCGGAAGATTTTGGTACCGCATGCGCTCAGGCCATTGAAGACAAGATCATCGAGGTCGGCCCAGAAAACGTCGCAGCCTTCATCGGCGAGCCCGTGCAAGGTGCTGGCGGCGTTATCATTCCACCTGCAAATTACTGGCCGCAGGTTGAGGCAATTTGCCGCAAATATGGCATCCTCCTGGTCTGTGACGAAGTGATCTGCGGTTTTGGACGCACGGGCAATATGTGGGGCCATGAAACCATGGGCATCCGGCCCGACATCATCGCCATGGCCAAAGGGCTGTCGTCTGGATATCTGCCTATCTCAGCTGTCGCCGTCAGCGCAGACATCATCAAGGTGATGAAGACCGGCGGTGATTTCGTGCATGGCTACACTTATTCGGGCCATCCTGTGGCGTCCGCCGTTGCCTTGCGCAATATCGAGATCATGGAACGCGAAGGCCTTGTCGACAAAGTCCGGAATGAAACCGGGCCTTATCTCGCCAAGGCGCTTGCCCCTTTACGCGACCATCCGCTGGTCGGTGAAGCCCGCTCTATCGGCTTGCTTGGTGCCATCGAGATTGTGGCAGACAAAGCGACCGGCGCGCGTTTTGGCGGTGCGGAAGGAACGGCTGGCCCAATGGTCCGCGACATCTGCATCCGCAATGGCCTGATGGTGCGCGGCATCCGCGACAGCATCGTCATGTGCCCGCCGCTTATCATCTCCACCGCCCAAATTGACGAACTTGTGGGGATTATCCACAAGTCACTTGATGAGGCAGAGCCCAAATTGCGGGCGATTGGTTAGGTATTATTTTCACACCTGTCATACTGAACTTGTTTCAGCATCTTACTTTTTGACACTTCTAAAGTAAGACCCTGAAACAAGTTCAGGGTGACAGACTTGGCCTAAGAATCCCAATCAACAAAACCAAACTAGACAAACCGCATCCAATCTTTACCGAGGGCAACCATGAAATCATCAACATTGAAGCGGGCCTTTATTACGGCTGCCCTCACCCCCTCTTTGATCCTAGCGTTCGCGCCCGCCCACGCGGCAGCGCCTATCGCTGCGAAACCAAAGCCACCGGTGCTGACTTGCACGGTCAAAACGCCTGAGGGCCTGTCTTACACCGTAATCAAGCCGGGCAAAGGTGAGCGGCCAAGCGCCGAGTCGAAGGTTACCGTAAATTACAAAGGCATGCTGACCGCTGATGGCACCGAATTTGACGCAGGCCAAGAAGCCCAATTTCCCGTTGGCGGCGTCATCCCCGGCTTTGCGCAAGGCCTGCAATTGATGCAGCCCGGCGGCAGTTACCGCCTCTGCATCCCAGCGGCGCTTGGTTATGGCGAAACCGGAACCGGCCCAATCCCTGCAAACGCCGATCTGGTGTTTGAGGTTGATCTGCTCTCCTTCACCAACCCTCCGCCAAAGGCGGTTATTCCGGTTGCCGAACGCGCATGTTCGCAAACCACAGCATCGGGTCTTGGCTTTGATGTGGTAAAGTCTGGCGCTGGAAAAAAGCCAGCCGATGGCGATGTGGCGCTTGTCGACTTCACCGTATTTGACGCAAGTACCGGCGTAGTGCAGCAAAAGCGCGAATGGGAAAAAATCCCGTTGAGCCAGGCTTCACCGATTTTCAGCGAAAGCCTGAAGATGATGGGCATCGGATCGACCTACCGCTTTTGCGT
>JANPKN010000075.1:0-3619 GCA_031426075.1 Sphingomonadaceae bacterium | reverse complement strand
CGTGCCTGTGCACCGTCAGGTATCGACATCAACAAGATTGAGACCTTTGTGACGCTCAGCCTTGAACCATCGGGCAAGTTAACGGCCGTGCGTTTTGACAAGCAGGTCGGCCTTAACGACAGCAACCAGCCGCAGGCCGGACCGCTGAAAGATTGCATCTTACAAGCGGTGCGCGCAGCATCGCCTTACGACGGGCTTGATCCCGAATATCATGACGTTTGGAAAACCCATGCGCTTCGTTTGCGCGCAACGGGATAAAGGAATAAAAAACATGTCAATCTTCGCACTCCCTCGGAAACTGGCGTCTTTCCTGCTTTTATTCTTTGGCGCTCAGATATCCACTGCGCAAACGCCGCCGCCTGTTGCCCCTGCATCGGACGAACCGGAACTGGTCGAATTCGATACCTCCAAAACCCGCTCCATTGCCGTGCCCGCTTTGGTTGCGCCAGCACCGGCTGATACGCCGGCGGGCAATAGCGTTGCGCTTGGACGACAAATTGCAGAGGTGATTTCGTCCGACTTGCGCGCATCGGGTGTGTTCGAAACGCAGGGACCGAACGGCCTACGCGCAATCAGCTTGCCCGAAGTCACTTCGCCGCAATTTGATTATTGGAAGGCGCGCCCCGTCGAGCAACTGGTGCAGGGCTTTGTCCGCGTTGGCGGTGATGGCAACCTGACCGTTGGCTGTTACTTGTATGATGTCGGATTTGGTAACGAGACCACACGGCTCGGCTTTAATGTGCCGCCGCGCGAATGGCGCAGGGCTGCACATAAATGTGCCGATGCGATCTATTCGCGGCTAACGGGCGAGCTGCCGTTTTTTGACAGCCGCATCGCGTATATTGCCGAAACTGGTCCCAAAAATAAGCGCATCAAACGTCTTGCGATTATGGATTCGGACGGTGCAAACCACCGCTTCATTACCAATGGCCAATCGACCGCGCTAACTCCGCGCTTTTCACCCAACTATAAATCGATCCTGTATCTGTCCTATGTCGACGGAAATCCGCGTATTTATGTCTATGACATTGATGCGGGACGCCAGCGTTTGATTTCGCAGTCGCCCAACCCAACTTTTGCGCCGCGTTGGTCACCCGATGGCCAGACGATTTTATATTCTATGGCGGTTTCCGGAAACACCGACGTCTACAAGATCTCGGCCACTGGCAGCGGCACGCCCATCAAGTTGACCAGCTCGCCCGGTATTGATGTCGGCGGCAGCTTCTCCCCCGATGGGCGGCAGATCGTGTTTGAAAGCGACCGTTCAGGCAGCCAGCAAATCTATGTCATGAACGCCGACGGCAGCAACCAGCGCCGCATCAGCTTTGGTTCTGGCCGTTATGCCACCCCCGAATGGAGCCCGCGCGCTGACTTGATTGCATTCACGCGCATCGCTGGCGACTTCCGCGTCGGCACCATGCGGCCCGATGGTTCGGGCGAACGGCTGTTAACCGACAATTGGCAGGACGAGGCGCCGACATGGGCACCAAATGGCCGCGTCATTCAATTCTTCCGCACTGCCAAGGGAAGTGGTAAAACAAGCATCTGGCAAGTCGACCTGACCGGCTCCAATGAACGCCAATTGCCTACACCCGTCGATGGTTCAGACCCCGCGTGGGGACCCGTTCTGCCTTAAACGCGTTTTACAAAGGACGCGCATTTTTAACCCGAAACTATGTCGGGCCAAGTCCAAGGAGAAGATCATGAAAACAAATACGATCAAAATGGCCGCCTTATTGCTGGTATCAACTGCGCTTGTCGCTGGCTGCGGCAAGAAAAAGGTCGATGTTTTGCCACCTGCTGCCGAAGGCACTGACTATGGTCAAACGCCGACTGACCCGAATGCAGGAACCGGGCAGATTGTGCCGGGCAGCCAGGAAGATTTCCTGCAGCAAGTGGGCCAGTTCGGCGATCGCATATTGTTTGATACAGACCGTTTCAACGTCGATGTAGAAGATCAGGCCGTACTCCAACGTCAAGCGCAATGGTTGGCGCAATATCCCAACACACGCGCAATCGTCGAAGGCCACGCCGATGAGCGTGGCACCCGCGATTACAACCTCGCTTTGGGTGAGCGTCGTGCAAACTCTGCCAAGAACTATCTTGTCTCCATCGGTGTTGATGCCAGCCGCATCCAGACCGTCAGCTATGGCAAGGAACGGCCATCGGCTTTGGGATCGGACGAGCAAGCCTGGGCGCAAAACCGCCGGGCGGTAACCGTTACCGTTCGTTAACAAGGAACGAGATTTGCTAAAGAGCGTCGGTTGGTCCATTTCAGCCGCCGACGCGCTCCCCTGATTGCACTGCCTTGTGTCGTTTGCCGAACGCTGAATTCCGGTTATCGAACGGGCGATGCAGGCTTGCAGTCTGGCGCTAGGCGTGACAGCCTGTGCGACATAAGAACAATGGCAGGGGAGCCTATCAATGAAAAGTTACATCAAATCCGTCTTGTTGGTGGGCGCGGCGATTCTGCCAGCGTCGGCTTTTGCACAAGCGCCAGCCGCCGCTGACGAAAAAGCGCCGAAATGGGATGTCGCCGCGCCTCCGGGCCTGACACTGCGGCAGATCAACATCGACACGGATGAGGGTTCATGGATGAACCTAGACGTCAGCCCTGATGGCCGCACTATTGCCTTTGATCTGCTTGGCGATATCTACACTATTCCCGTCACTGGCGGCACGCCAACACGCATTGCAGAGGGCTTGCCGTTTGAGACGCAGCCGCGCTTTTCACCCGATGGCAATCGCATTGCCTTCACCTCCGACCGGGGCGGCGGCGACAATATCTGGATCATGAACCGTGACGGTTCGGACAAACGGCAATTGAGCAAAGAGGATTTCCGCTTGCTCAACCAGCCAAGCTGGAGCCCGGATGGCCGCTTCATCGCCGCCAAGAAACATTTCACCACTGGCCGCTCGCTTGGAACCGGCGAAGTGTGGCTCTACCATGTCTCCGGCGGCGCTGGCGTGTTGTTGGTCAAACGGCCAAATGAGCAGCACCAGAAAGAACTGGGCGAGCCGATCTTTGCGCCCGATGGCAAGCATATTTATTATACGCGCAACATCACGCCTGGCCCGATTTTCCAATATGCGCAGGATTCCAACGGCCAGATTTTCGACATCGAAAGCTATGAAATAGAAACCGGCAAAACCGAAACCGCGGTAGCTGGCGTCGGCGGCTCGGTTCGCCCAACGCCTTCGCCAGATGGCCAGAAAATTGCCTTTGTCCGCCGCGAACGGACGCAGTCGAAGCTCTATGTGAAAGACCTCAGCACGGGCGAAGAGCGCAAAATTTACGATGCGCTTGATCAGGATGTGCAGGAAACCTGGGCGGTCACTGGCGTCTATCCGAATATGGATTGGTCGCCAGACAGCAAGACCATCTATTTCTGGGCCGGTGGGAAGATCCGCAAGGTTGATTGGCAAAGCGGCGCAACAAGCGAAATTCCATTCCGCATCTCGGACTCGCGCGACATGATCGACCCGCCGCTTCCGCAAATTGAAGTTGCACCTACTTCCTTCGAAACCAAAATGCCGCGCAGTCCAGTAACCTCACCAGATGGCCGGACAGTGCTGTTTGAAACCATGGGCAAGTTGTGGCTCAAGCCAGCGTCAGGTG
>JANPKN010000074.1:0-7710 GCA_031426075.1 Sphingomonadaceae bacterium | reverse complement strand
ATTCCGATTTCGTCGAACGCGTGAAGGCGATCACGAGCGGCGAGGGCGTGCATCTCGTGCTCGATATGGTTGCAGGGGGATATGTGTCACGCAACCTGCAGTGCCTGCGTGAAGATGGACGTCATGTCACCATCGCGGTGCAGGGTGGGATGACAGCGGAAATCAACATGGCCTATGTCATGTCGCGCCGATTGATGCTGACTGGATCCACACTGCGTCCTCGGACAGCCGAGTTCAAGGCAATGCTCGCGCAGGAAATATCAGCGACAGTCTGGCCAATGGTATGCGATGGCGCGATGCGTCCAGAAATGGATAAGATTTTCCCGTTGGCCGAAGCCGCCGCAGCGCACAGTTACATGGAATCAGGCGCGCATGTCGGGAAAATCATGTTGGAAGTTTAACCAGCCTTATGGCTTCGGCGGTTCCACTGCCAAGCCATCCAACCACAGTTTAACATCATTGGCACTCTTGTCCGGAATTTCTTCCATCGGAATGTGACCAACTTCTGGGTAAATGATTAGCTTTGCTTGCGGCATGGCTTCGGCGAACCATTTCGCCGAGGTGGCGGGGATCAAATTGTCCTCTGCGCCCCACATGATCATCACAGGTACCTTAATGGTTGCCAATCTCTCTCGCGTGCTTGGCGCCATGCTCTTCGGGTTGGCGAAACGCTGCATCGTGGCTTCGCGGTTGCCGGGGTAGCGGTTCAGTTCCCAATAACGATCGATAAGTTTGTCATCGATTTTAGATTGTACGCTCATCGAGGTCTTTACGCTGGATTCAAATATGCTGCGTGGTGCAATGAACCGTGCGGCCTCTTTTTTAACTGGCATACGCATCAGGCGGAAACCAAGTGGCGTTTCTCCGGACTTTGCATAAGGCTGCCCACTGGCATCGACCAACAACAGGGCTTCGACCTTCTCCGGATGCGTAAGCGTATATAACCAAGACACGCCGCCGCCCATGGAGTTACCGCCAATCACGGCTTTTTCTACATTCAACTTCGTCAACAGGCGGTCAACTACGCCCACATACGACGCGTTGTCATACACGCCAGCAGGGTTCGTTCCGGTCAGGCCGTGCCCCGGAAGATCAAGCGAGATGACACGGTATTCTTTGCCCAAAATCTCGACCCATTGCCCCCAAGTGTGCAACGACGCGTTTGAGCCATGAATGAGGACGAGGATGCGACCATCGCGCTTGCCTTCGTCGCGATAATGCACGCGTAGCCCAGGCTCCAACTCCGCAAAGCGCGAAGCTGCGCTTCCATATTTCGTTTCCATCTGCGCGGCTTGGGTGTCTGGCGCATAGCCCCAGAAAAACAGCGCGGCCAACGCAGCCAGCAACAGGATGACAAGCCATTTGATCAAACGTAGCATTTCTTCCCCCAAACTCTTCGTTCGGAATGCACACTCGGCGGGGCAGGTGCAAGTCCCATCGCGCATTGCCGCTTGCCGATTTGGCAAACTTCGCCTAATGCTACGGCCAAGACATTTAGGCCGCTCCGTAAGGGGCGGCCCTTATTATTGGAGCAAATGAAATGGCCACCCCTTTGATGCCACATGCGACCGCTGCTTGGCTGGTCGACAATACGGGTTTGAGCTTCTCGCAAATCGCCGAGTTCTGCGGCATTCATATCCTCGAAGTGCAGGCCATGGCCGATGACATGACGGGTTCGAAATACACCGGACGTGACCCGGTACACGCTGGTGAACTGGCGATGGAAGAAATCGAAAAGGGTCAGGCGGATGAGGATTATGTCCTCAAGATGTCAAAGGGTCCGGACCAGGTTCGTCGCACAAAGGGACCACGTTACACGCCAGTGTCAAAGCGTCAGGATAAGCCAGATGGCATTGCTTGGCTGCTGCGCAACCACCCCGAAATTTCGGATGGTGCGATCTGCAAGTTGATCGGCACCACGCGCAACACAATCGCCGCCATTCGTGAGCGTAGCCACTGGAACATCGCCGAAATTCAGGCGAAAGACCCAGTGACGCTTGGCCTGACGTCGCAGCGCGAACTTGACGCCATCGTCAACCGCGCCGCGAAAAAGGCTGGCATCGACAACACAGCGGCCAATGACGCGCGCCTCGGAACCGACCGTGACGCGTTGATCGAAGAACTGCGCGCTGAACGTACCGAAGCCGCACGCCGCGCGGAAGCCGCATTGAACGGCGAAGACGAAAATGCCGGTAAGGCAGAATTGACCGCCGACACATTGTTCAAAAAAGCGGGCGAATAATCGCAACGTCATTATTGCCTTAATCGCGTGATTAAGGCACGGCGGGGGGATGGCAATTTCCACACCCCCCGCATATGACGCATCGCTTGCCGACCATGGATTTGAAGCAAAAGAGTTAAAGGGGCTGACATATCCCTTGGGCGAACACGCTCCGCAATATGGTGAAATTTATCCCATCGCGCTCGACATGGGCTGGACGCGCATGCCCGTGCCGGGCAATCTTTCGCACATCAATTTATGGCTGCTGGATGAGGCAGGTGGCGGATTTGCCATTGCGGACACGGGCCTTTTCATGCCGCCAACCATTGAAACGTGGAAGTCGATGTTCGCAGGTGCCTTGGCAGACCGCAAACTCAAGCGGATTTTTGTAACACATTTTCATCCGGATCATGTCGGCTGCGCGGGTTGGTTAGCCAACAAGTTCAAGGTGCCCATCTGGATGAACCGGACCGAATGGCTGATGGCACGGATGCTGACTGGCGAGCAGTTGGAGCATCCGCCAGAAGAAGTCCTCAACAACCGTCGATTTGCAGGCTTTGACGAAGAGCGCATTGATAAATTACGGAAGGCGGGTTGGGGCGGCTTTGCGCGCGCAGTGTCGCGCCTGCCGACGGGGCATGTGCGGATGGATGACGGGCAAGTCATTCGTGTCGGACGGCGCGACTGGACAGTCATGACTGGCGGCGGGCATACACCTGAACATGCGAGCCTTGTCGATTTTGCCAACAATATGATCATCGCTGGCGATCAGATATTGCCGCGCATCACTTCAAACGTATCAGTTATGGATAGCGAACCAGACGCTGATCCACTGGGAGAATGGTTGGCGTCGATTGCGAAGTTCCGCGCAGCATTGCCAGCAGATATGCTCGTCTTGCCTGCGCATGGTGAGCCGTTCACCGGCGTTCATGTGCGGTTGGACAAGCTTGCGTCAGGCCATCACGAACGGCTTGATCGGTTGGAGATGGAGTTGCGCACCACCGAAATGCGGGCTGTCGACACATTTAAATTGCTGTTCGATCGCGAGATTGATGACACTGTATATGGCTTGGCGACAGGCGAGGCGCAGGCGCACTTGCGGCATCTACATTTTGCAGGGCGTACAAAATGTGAAATCCGCGATGGCGTTGGCTGGTATCACGCGGCATAACAAAAATATGACACAGAGTATCTGGAACCAAAACTACCTTCACCCCGTCAAATGGGATCAGCAATTTGCCCCACTTGCGCTGCACGATATGTTTTTCCAATCGGCCGAACGCATGGGCCGTGCAGCGATGGCGGACTTCATGGGTCGCAAATATAGCTATGCCGAAATGGCGGCTACTGTCCGGCGCGTAGCGCGCGGGTTGCAGGACAAAGGCATTGGCAAGGGCGACCAGATCGGCCTGTTCCTGCCCAATGTGCCGCAATATATCGCCGCTTATTATGGCGCGCTCGCCGCAGGGGCGACGGTGGTCAATTTCTCGCCGCTTTACACGGTTGATGAACTTGCGCACCAAGTCGCAGATAGCGGCACCTCAATTTTATTTACTGTTTCCGCTGCGGCCTTGCTGCCAACCGCCATGAATGTGCTTGATAATAGCAGTTTGAAAGAATTGATTGTTGGAAGCGTATCAGAAGCGCTGCCAAAAGCGAAAGGTTGGGCCTATCGCTTGTTCAAGCGGAACGAGATTGCCAACATTCCTTCGGACAGCCGCGTATCGACTTATGCGGACTTGATTGCCAACAATGGCGATTACGCAGTACAACCGTGCATGCCCGCAAAGGACATTGCGCAGCTTCAATATACCGGCGGGACCACAGGCACGCCCAAAGGCGCAATGCTGAGCCATCAAAATATCTCGGCCAATGCGCGACAGATTAACATGCTTGATCCGCACAGCCGGGCCAATCAACCTGATAAGCCATTGGACGACCGCATCCTTGGTGTGCTGCCGTTCTTCCACGTCTTCGCAAATGCGACTGTCTTAAATCGAACGGTGGCAAATGGCGGCGAAATCGTCATGCTCGCCCGTTTCGAGGCCAAGGCGGCTTTGGCGGCGATCACACGGACCAAAGTTACATCTCTACCCGGTGTGCCAACCATGTATCAGGCGTTGCTTGACTGTCCTGATCTTGAAAAGACCGATTTTACCAGCCTTCGGGCTTGCATATCTGGCGGCGCGCCCTTGGCGGATGAACTGAAAAAACGATTTGAAAAGCTTACCGGAGCCATCGTCATTGAAGGCTATGGCTTAACCGAAAGCTCTGGCGTCGTGTCGTGCAACCCATATGAAGGCATGAACAAGATTGGCAGTATTGGGCAACCTGTCCCTGGAACTGATGTCCGGCTGGTAGACAAGGAAGACCCGACTAAGCCCGCTCTCCATGGGGAACCTGGCGAGCTCATCTTCTCGGGGCCGCAGGTTATGTGCGGCTATTGGAACCGGCCGGAGGCGGATGCGGAGGTTTTTCTAGGCAAATATTTGCGTACCGGAGATGTCGCGACAATTGACGAAGATGGCTTCATCCACATCGTTGATCGATTAAAGGACATGATTGCCGTGGGCGGGTTTAAGGTTTTCCCAAGCCAGGTCGAAGACATCCTCTACAAACATCCTTCAGTCAAAGAGGCTTTGGTTATAGGGGTCCGTGATGCATATCTCGGGGAAATACCGCGCGCGTTTGTGACATTGCAGGACGGTGCTGCCGAAGATGGCGCGGCGCTTATGGCGTGGCTTAACCCCAAATTAGGCAAGCATGAGCGAGTCCAGGGCGTCACCATCATGGACGTGCTACCCAAAACGATGATCGGCAAGCTTGACCGTAAGGCACTTCGGATGGCGCTCGGGTCGTAAGCGTCAGGCAGCGATGGAAAACGACCCCGCTGTCATCCGCAAGATCATCCATGTCGACATGGATGCATTCTACGCCAGTGTTGAGCAGCGTGATAACCCTGACCTGCGCGGCAAGCCTGTCGCGGTTGGAGGGTCGTCTAAGCGCGGAGTTGTAGCGGCAGCAAGCTATGAAGCGCGTGCCTTCGGAGTGCGCTCCGCCATGCCATCTGTCACCGCGCAGCGTCAGTGCCCTGACCTGATATTTGTAAAGCCAAGGTTCGAGGCCTACAAAGCCGTGTCGCGCCAAATCCGGGATATATTCGCGCGGCACACTGATCTCATTCAGCCACTCTCGTTGGACGAAGCTTATCTTGATGTCACTCATGACAAGCAAGGGATCGGGTCAGCAGTGAAAATTGCCAAGGCCATCCGCGCTGCCATTCGCGAGGAAACGGGTCTTACCGCCAGCGCAGGGGTGAGTTACAATAAGTTTATCGCCAAGTTGGCGAGCGACCAGAACAAACCAGATGGCATGTGCGTCATCTTGCCAGACCAAGGGCCGGACTTCGTTGCCAGCTTGCCCGTCCGCCGCTTTCATGGTGTAGGGCCGCGAACCGCGGAGAAGATGGCCCAGCTTGGTGTCAACACCGGCGCGGATCTTGCGCAAAAGGACGAAGCGTGGTTGGCGCAGCATTTTGGCAGTTGGGGTGGCTATCTATTCCAAGCCGCGCGGGGCATCGACCACCGTCCGGTAAACGCAAATTCCGTGCGCAAATCCATCGGCGCAGAAAGCACTTATTTTGACGACAAACGCAGCGAAGCCGAATTGCGTGACGCGTTGGAAGAAATTGTCGACATCGTGTGGGACCGTATCGAACGGAGCCAGGCGCAGGGCAGGACATTGGTGCTGAAGGCCCGCTATTCCGATTTCCGGACAATCACCCGTTCCCGCACGGTTGGGCAAGCCTTGGCGGATCGAACCGCTATTGCGCAGCTTGGGCATTCGTTGCTGGATCAGATATTGCCCGTCGAAATGGGTATCCGGCTTCTTGGCCTGACGTTATCGGGACTTATTGATCAACATGAAATGTCAGATACGCCCGGACCACAGGGTCAATTTACATTTGACCATATTGAAAATTGAAACAATCTGCCATATATCACAAAACTGTTATACTTAAGTAATACAGGATGAAGAATGGCGCGCCCCCAAACAGATATTGAGGCTGGAAAAACCGCATTGCTTGAGGTGGTGGATGACTTGATCCGCAAGCGTGGAGCGGTGGACATCTCAATGACAGACTTGGCGGCGGCGGCGGGCATGTCTCCGTCTAATCTATATCGCTTTTTCGACAACAAAGAGGCTTTGCTTGAGGCGGTGGCCGAACGTTTCTTTGCTGAAAAAGTCCGGATCATGGTCGAGGTAACCGAATCCGATCTGCCTGTTCGGGACAAGATGTACCAATATTTTGCGCGGCGGTATCTCGCGATGGTCGAGCAATATGAGGATGAGCCAGACCTACTGAAAAGCTATCTGGAAATCGGCCAGCAATATTTCGAGGTCGTGCGCGGTTATGTTGACCTTGGAGATCACTATCTCTCCCTCATCGTCGCTGAGGCGATGGAGCAGGGCTATTTTGACGGTCTTTCTATCGACGAAGCGGTGTCGCTTATCAATCAAATGGTGCAGTGCTACACGAACCCCGATGCGCTATTTTACATCGGCACAACAAAGTTGAAGGTCGAAAAGTTGGCAATCATTGTCGACGCGATTTTTCTTGGCCTTAGTAAAACAGTTGCGGGGCAAAACTCTGCACAGTCACATATCAAAATCGTCTCGTAAACCTTGCCAAATTTTGTGCTGTCTGCCAAACGCCCGCTTCTGTCGTAACTGACGGGCGATTAGCTCAGTGGTAGAGCACACCCTTCACACGGGTGGGGCCACAAGTTCGAACCTTGTATAGCCCACCATTAAAACAATAAGTTATCTAAAAGGAAGTTCACATCCATGAAAAAAACATGGAAAATGCCATGCGAATATCTTGCTGTGCTTGTTGCTTTTTGAAGACAGCAAAATTCACCAAAGATACCTCGAAAGCGATTTGAGCACGGCATGGCTGCCTACGGATAAAGATCATCCAAGGGATCAAGCTTCACGCAACGACCCTGTCACCGTCCGGAAAACGAATACCCCCCATTCTATCCTTTGATGCAGTCGTTAGGTTTGGCGGGGCGCTTCCGCCAGCGCTTGAGGACGGAACGATCCTGTCACCGTCCGGAAAACGATTACCCCCCATTCTATCCTGTGATGCAGTCGTTAGGTTTGGCGGGGCGCTTCCGCCAGCACTTGGGGACGGAATGCTCGCCGAGGATCGCATTCGGGTGGAGCGATCAGGGCAGTCAGGTATGTAACGAAATATTAACTATAATTTCCGATGAAATCCCAATGAACGCCATTGATACTCACGCCTTGTTGTTAACTTGTCCTGCGCCAGTTGGCGCATTGCATGCATTTTCGGAGGATATTGCAAACGGGGTTATTCAAGGCACCGCCACTGTTGTATATAATCGCGGCGGTCAGTTTCATGAGGGACCTAATGCGAAGTTGCGGCCTTATTGGCGTCGGATAGAAGCAGCAGCGCAGCAAAG
>JANPKN010000073.1:0-4241 GCA_031426075.1 Sphingomonadaceae bacterium | reverse complement strand
AACGGCAAGTCGGTGACCGCCGATGGCGCGCCACTCGGCCGCAACAGTGCACCAGTGACGTGGGGCGGCGTGGGCACCGATGCACAGCACGCAGTGTTCCAATTGCTGCATCAGGGAACGCATCTGATCCCCGTCGAATTTATCGCTAGCAAAACGCCGGGGCATGATTTCGATACTGCGCACCACGAAACTTTGCTGGTGAATTGCTTTGCTCAGGGCGCAGCCTTGATGGCGGGGCAGAAGTCGGATGACTTGGCGCGAAATTATGTGGGTAATCGGCCCTCAACGACAATTTTGGTAGATGACGTCACGCCGTCAACGGTTGGCGCGTTGATTGCCTTTTACGAACATCGCACCTTCGTAAATGCGGTTTTGCTGGGAATTAATCCCTTTGACCAATTTGGCGTTGAACTAGGCAAACAAATCGCCAAGCGCATCAGCGACGATGGACCAAGCGGTTTTGATCCGTCGACTACAGCGCTAATCGCAGCTGCGCTTGGCGAGATTTAAGCTTTGGGTATTTGCTCAATAAGACAGGGCGATAAATCTCGTTGGTAATAACATGCACGTGTCGCCATATCCCGGTTACACAGGAAAGAACGATATATGGCTGAATTTGAATATGACCTCTTCGTCATCGGCGCTGGCTCCGGCGGCGTGCGGGCTTCGCGGATTGCGGCATCGCATGGCGCGCGTGTGGCGATCGCAGAGGAACATCGCGTAGGCGGCACATGTGTCATACGTGGTTGTGTACCCAAAAAGCTGCTGGTCTATGGCTCCCACTTCGCAGAAGATTTGCATGATGCGAAACGATTTGGCTGGAACACCGAGGGCGCGACGTTCGACTGGAATGTACTGCGGAACAATGTCGCTGCCGAAGTCAATCGCTTGGAAGGGCTGTATGGCGAAACGCTCGGCAACAACAAGGTCGAGGTTTTTCGCGAACGCGCATTCGTCACTGGTCCAAATACAGTTAAGCTTTCCAGCGGTCGTGAAATCACGGCGGGAACGATCTTGATCGCCACAGGCGCTTGGCCATCGGTTCCGGAAATTCCCGGCGCTGGCCATGGTATCACCTCAAACGAAGTTTTCAGCCTGCCCAATCTGCCCAAACGCGCACTAATTGCTGGTGGAGGCTATATTGCGAACGAATTTGCAGGGATATTCAATGAATTGGGCATCAAAGTTCAGCTTGTAACGCATGGTGACCGCGTATTGCGCAGCTATGATGATGAGATTGTAGACCGGCTCGTTAATCTAAGCCGCCAAAAGGGCATTGATATCCGTTTCAATTTTTCATTCAAATCTATCACCAAGCAGGATGATGGTAGCCTGTTGATTGAAGGCATGGACGGAGAAACCATAGAAACCGATCTGTTGCTGTGGGCCATCGGACGCACGCCGCATAGTACAGGACTTGGCTTAGAAGACGCTGGTGTTGAACTAGGCAAAGATGGTTCGGTAAAGGTCACCGACGACAGCCGCACCAATGTTCCAAGCATCTATGCCGTCGGTGACGTCACCAACCGCGTGCAGCTGACGCCGATAGCGATCCGAGAAGGCCACGCCTTTGCCGACAGTGTGTTCGGCAACAACCCGCGCACCGTGAATTACGAATGCATCCCCACGGCGGTCTTCAGCAATCCGCCCATTGCCAGCGTTGGCGTCACCGAAGCAGAGGCACGGGCGCAATATGACGACGTCAAGATATACAAGAGCGATTTCCGCGCGATGAAGAACGTGCTCGCGGACCGGAATGAGCGGGCATTGTATAAAATGGTGGTGTCAGGGCCAGAGGAGCGGGTAGTTGGTCTTCATCTGATTGGACCCGATAGTGGCGAGATCCTTCAGGCTGCTGCGATTGCGGTTAAGGCAGGTCTGACCAAACAGGATTTTGACGACACGGTCGCGCTGCACCCAAGCATGTCCGAGGAACTGGTGTTGATGAAATAATCAGGGGAATAGGATTGCGGCGTCGCCATCTTTCCATTGCGGATAGCGGACCATGATTTGTGCAAACAGGTCGCTGTCCACGAGCGAGGACAGCCATGACTGAAGCGCGGGCAGGGGCCGCGCGGCAAACCATTCGGCGTCGGTTGCAGCGAACTGCCGAACAAATGGGAATATAGCAATGTCGGTGAATGCAGGCTTTGCTCCGCCGAGATAGGCTTTGTCGGCCAAAGGGTCATTCAAGTGCGTCAGATGTGCGAGGGCAGCATCGCGAAGGGCCAAACCATCGGTGAGACCATAACGGTGTGGATATTTGTAACGGTCCAGGGCTTGTTTAAACGGCCCGTCAGTGGCCGATATAAGTTCATGGCCCTCATGCCCTAGCCAGCCCTCCGGATCGCTCTGTACTAGCGCCCAGCGCATGATATCGAGACTTTCTTCGAGCACCTTGCCGTCGGGTAACACCAATACGGGAACGGTTGCCTTGGGGGATGCCTCCAGCATTTCAGATGGCTTGTCCCGCAGCACGACTTCGCGCAGTTCGACCTGAATACCGCTTACTGCGACAGCCATCCGTGCGCGCATTGCATATGGGCAGCGACGAAAGCTGTATAGGATGGGGAGGTTGGTCATTTTAGCTGAGACAATGCTTTGACTGACAGGTGCCTCGACTACGCTCGAAACGAACGGTTTTAGTTAGTTGGAGTTCTGTTTCGTATGGTTTTGATAGGGCGGCGTTCTCATTCCGGTTCGTGTCGAGCGTGGTCGAGACACCCTGCAACCCCACATTATCCTTCCGCACGCGGATTTACGCCAATATGTTGCTTGCCGCGTTTCCTCGCCAAGGCAATTTGCTTTTGCCGTTCAGCAAACCGCGCCCTGTCGTCGTCGGTCCGCTCCTCAAAGCATGCCGGACAGGACACGCCTTCGATAAAATGCTCTGACGCCTTGTCCTCCTGCGAAATCGGGCGGCGACATGCGTGGCATAATTCCATTTCGCCGAGTTCAAGCCCATGTTTGACCGATACGCGCTCGTCAAACACAAAGCATTCGCCCTGCCATTTGCTATCTGCCTCCGGGATATTCTCCAAATAGCGTAAGATTCCGCCTTCAAGGTGGTAGACCTGTTCGATCCCCTCAGCTTTCAGGAAAGCCGTGGATTTCTCACAGCGGATTCCGCCAGTGCAGAACATCGCAAATTTTGTTTTGCCCGCCGCCAATGCGTCACGATGCGCGCGAAACCATTCGGGAAACTCGCTGAACGACTTGGTCCGCGGGTCGACGGCGCCTTCAAAGGTGCCAATTGCTACTTCATAATCGTTGCGCGTATCAATCAGGACGGTATCGGGATCGGAAATCAAGGCATTCCAATCTTCCGGCTGCACATAAGTGCCAACCTCACGCTTTGGATCGATACCATCGACGCCAAGCGTCACGATCTCCTTCTTAAGGCGCACTTTCAACCGATAGAATGGCATTTCCCTTGCATGCGAGTATTTGACGTCAAGTTCCTCGCAACCGGGAATCGTGCGCAGAAACGTAACGAGGGCGTCAATCGCTTCAGGACCTCCGGCGACGGTCCCGTTAATGCCTTCACGGGCAAGTAAGATCGTGCCCTTAATTCCTGTTTGCGTGCATTGTTCCGATATCATTGGCTGCAGAGATTCTGGCGCGTCAAAGGACACGAAACGATACAACGCGGCGACTTTGATGAGGTTATCGTCTTCCATGACGCGGCCCTATAGCGCGCTTTTGGTGTTTTTGCAGCTTTCATTATGCCCGGTCGCAACAGCAAATTTAATCGCACGATTAATTTGCATTTAAGTCGACACGATGCCAAAGCTTCACGCAACAAAATTGCTTATGGGGAATGCCATGTCGGCCAATATCGCTGAACTGGAAGCACGGCGCGCGGCGTCGAAATTAGGGGGTGGGCAGAAGCGTATCGATGCGCAACACGCCAAGGGGCGTCTGACTGCGCGTGAGCGGCTCGATATTTTGCTCGATGAGGGCAGTTTCGAAGAACTCGACGCCTATGTGACTCACAATTGTACAGATTTCGGCATGGCCGACCAAAAGATCCCCGGCGATGGCGTGGTCACCGGCAGCGGCACGATCAACGGCCGTCTGGTCTATGTTTACAGTCAGGATTTCACCGTGTTCGGCGGCTCGCTGTCCGAAGCGCATGCAATGAAGATTTGCAAGGTCATGGACAATGCGATGAAGGTCGGAGCGCCCGTCATCGGCCTGAACGACAGCGGCGGTGCGCGCATCCAGGAAGGCGTTGCTTC
>JANPKN010000072.1:0-21385 GCA_031426075.1 Sphingomonadaceae bacterium | reverse complement strand
GTGCATCGCGAAGTCGGCAGCAGGTATGCTGACACTTGAGCCTATGGAAGACGGTGAACGCGGCGCGATGGTCAATACCGCGTCGGTTGCAGCTGAAGACGGCCAGATGGGTCAGGCCGCCTATTCCGCATCAAAGGGTGGTATTGTCGGCATGACATTGCCAATCGCACGCGACCTGATGAGCGAGGGCATTCGGGTGAACACCATTCTGCCCGGTATCTTCAACACGCCGCTGATGAATGGCGCACCGCAAGCGGTTAAAGACGCGCTTGCCGCATCGGTTCCGTTCCCGAAACGCCTTGGCCATCCGCATGAATTTGCGCAGGTTGCGCTGACGATGATCGAGTGCGGCTATTTCAACGGCGAAGATGTTCGTATTGACGGTGCCATCCGGATGGCACCACGGTAAATGCAAAACAACTATGACAACTAACCGAAGCCCTGAGCCGTTAGCGCGAAGCGCTGACGAAAAGTCGAAGGGCGTTTATCTTCAAAGCAATGAGCTTGTTTGATAAACGCCCTTCGACCGACGCAGCCGCTAGGCGACTGCCGCTCAGGGCTGCGGTTCTATTGCGAGGCCAGTTACTATGACTGAATTCACCCAGATCATCTATGATGTCGCCGACGGCATCGCGACTATCACGATGCACCGTCCGGAAAAGATGAATGCTTTCACCAACGAGATGATGCGTGAAATGTGCACGGCGTTTGATCTGGTTGATGCTGACGACGCTGTGCGCGCGGTCATTGTGACAGGATCCGGAGAGCGTGCCTTTTGTGCAGGGGCGGATCTGACGCCGGAGTCAGGCGGCGATGTATTCGCAAGCCGCTCTGAAGTTGAAACTCTGTCCGATGAGCGGGTGCGCGATTCGGGTGGACGTCTAACGCTGCGCATATTCCAGTGTAAAAAGCCGGTAATCGGTGCGATCAACGGCGCAGCCGTGGGCATTGGCGCAACGATGCAACTGCCGATGGATTTTCGACTGGCCAGCGACACGGCGCGCTTCGGCTTTGTCTTTGCGCGGCGTGGCATTGTGCCCGAGGCCGCTTCAAGCTGGTTCCTGCCAAGGCTTGTCGGTATGAGCCAAGCGCTGGAATGGTGCATGACGGGGCGTGTCTTTGATGCTGGTGAAGCCCTCAAGGGTGGCCTTGTCCGCTCGGTGCATGCGCCGACGGAGTTGCTGGAAGCGGCACGGGCGCTGGCACGCGAGATTGCGGATAATACCGCGCCGGTATCGATTGCCCTCACGCGCGCCATGCTGTGGCGGCTATCGGCGGCGGACCACCCGATGGCCGCGCACGCGATTGACAGCAGAGCCATTTACCGCCGCGCACGGTCTGGCGACGCGAAAGAAGGCATCGCAAGCTTTCTTGAAAAGCGCAGCCCGGTTTACCCCGACAAAGTTTCGACAGACCTGCCTGACTTCTTCCCATGGTGGGATGAACCTGTTTATAAGTAACCTTACGTAAAGGGGAGCAGGGCGCACATGGCTACAACAGGACCGAGACTCGCAAGCGATTCAGCCGATGGCAGCAATGCGCGCGATCAGCTGATCGAGGCGGCTAGCCAGATTATGCGCGATGGCGACACGATTGACCTGTCGTTGTCCGAACTATCGCTGCGTGCAGGGCTGAACAGCGCGTTGGTCAAATATTATTTCGGCAACAAGAATGGCCTGATGCTGGCGTTGCTTGACCGTGACATGGGCAATATCGTCCAGAGCCTTGGCGCGTTGGTGGCTAAAGACATGCCGCCAGCCGACAAGTTGCGCATTCATATTGGCGCGGTTATCGACACCTACCACGCCTTTCCCTATCTCAACCGCCTGTTGATGCGCATGGTCCGCGACAGCGCGCCTGCCGAAGCCGCCCGCATTGCCGAGTTGTATCTAAAGCCGATTTCGAAGACCTATGAAGTGCTGATCACGCAAGGCGTGGAGGCCGGCAAATTCCGCCAGATCGATCTGCAGTTTTTCTACTTCACAGTGACCGGCGCGGCCGACCGCTTTTATTCATCACGGCTGGTGCTTCGGCATTGTTATAACCAGGACGATTTTGACGAGAATATGCGCGATGCGTATCGCGAGCATACAATTGACCTGATCATGCGGGGGTTGTTGGTTTAATCCGAACCTGTCCAAACGACCACCAATCGAAAGTCCTCGTCATCCCGAACTTGTTTCGGGATAACAGGCGGCCGTAGTTGGTAATCCTGAAACAAGTTGTGCTCTGCACGCCCTTGGCTCCAGGGTGACGATGGGAAGTGGAGCGCTACCCCCAGCCCATCACATCCCCAACGCCGCCCTGATCTCATCGCCATCGGCATCCAGCATCGGTGGATGCGCATAGTTCGTCACAGGCGTTCCCGCATAATGCACCGGATGCTTCATTGACCGATATTTGCCGATATCCGGGGATTCCAGCTCCTCGAAGAAGCCGACTTCGGCCAAGTGTGGATCGGTCAGCACATCGGCCATACGGTTATATTTCATCGCCGGAATGTCATGTTCGGCCAATAGGTCAAGCCATTCGGCGGTGGTCCGCGTCGCGCTAACTTCCTCGATCAATGCATATAGCTCGCTGGTATGCTTGGTGCGTTCCTGATAGGTTGAAAAGCGTGGGTCGTCGAAGACATTGGGCCTGCCGCCCAACTGAAAGAACGTCGCCCATTGCCGGTCATTATAAGGGACGATGGCTATGAAGCTGTCCTTTGTGGGATAGGGCCGCCGACGCGGGTTGACGGATCGGGTATAACCCATGCGACCATTGCCTGGAATGAAGGTTTCTCCCCATAGATTTTCAACCATGTTGAACCAGGTAAAGCATTCGAACATCGGCACCTGGACAAATTGCCCACCCTGTCCGCCAGCCCGCGCCAACAGCGCAGCCATGGTGGCGTTTGCCGCGAACAATCCGCTGACCTTGTCGGCGACCAGACTTGGCGAGTAAGTTGGCCGCCCGCCATCGCGCTGCTCGCTTAACGCGGCAAATCCTGACGCGGCCTGAATCAGGTCGTCATAAGCCTGCCGCTCGCCATAAGCACCGTCTGCTCCGAAGCCAGCGCAGTGCACATAGACAATGTTTGGGTTGATTGCCTTCACGGCTTCATAGCCAAAGCCGAGCCGTTCAACGCCCGCCATGCGGACATTGTGGATGAAGACATCGGCCTCCTCCAGCAACGCCTCAAGCACCGCTTTGTCATCGGGCTTTTTGATGTTGAGATTGATGGCTTTCTTGTTGCGGTTCAGCGCGGTAAAAATCGGACCATGCTGTTTGGTGGGCGAATCGCCGCCGTGGCGCATTAAATCACCCGGCGTGTTGCCTTCGCTATTCTCGATCTTGATGACCTCGGCGCCCAAATCGGCGAATTGAACCGTGGCATATGGCCCAAGCACGACGGTGGCCATATCGACGACCTTGATTCCCTTCAAGGGGCCTGTCGGTTCCCTGTCCCATGTCAATTTCGGCCATTTCGCCACTTGCACTCTCCCAAAGTCCTTGCATCGACTGCTAGCATATTTAAGCGTGCAGTTAAGAGATATTCGGGAGTGAATAATGACCAATTTTGATGCAGGCGCGCCGGTGATCGTCGGCGTGGGTGAGGCAAGCCGGAAGACCGTGGCTGGCGAATGGCCGGCACCGCGGGAACTGGCGGGGGAAGCTATCAAGGTGGCCCTCGCCGATACCGGTCAGCAGAACGCCGTTGCTGCGGCAATCGACACCATCGCTGCCGTCCGCACATTCGAAGACAGCGGTGTCAGCCTTGGCACCGGGTCGCCCGATAACGCGCCCGAAGCCTTCGGCGTTGCAGGCGGAATCACTGCGACGCGGCTGATCTATGCCGATGTCGGCGGTCAAAGCCCGCAGGCGATGTTGAACGAACTGGCGGGCGATATCAGGCGCGGTGTTTGCGAAGTGGCGGTGCTGGTGGCGGCAGAGGCGACTGGAACGGCCAAGCGTGCGCGTAAGGCTGGCATGACCTTGGACTGGCGCCTGCCTTCTGAAACGCCATTCGACAACCGGTTGTCGACGTTCCCGATTTTAAGCCGCACGGAGATCCGCCATGGCATCATTTCCATGCCGCTGGCCTACAGCCTTATTGAAAATGCGCGGCGCATGGCGCTTGGGCTTGATGGAGACGCTTATGCAATTGAAATGGCGGCCTTGTGGTCAGCCTTTTCCGCGAAAGCCGACACACGCACGCATGCCCAATTTCCCGGTTTTCGTTCGCCAGAAGTGATACTGAGCGACGATAACGCCAACTACCCGCTGACCGACATTTACCGCCGCTGGCATGTCGCGCAGGACGCCGTCGACTTGGGCGGTGCTGTCATCCTGACAAGTGCAGGCAAGGCACGCGAGTTGGGCATAGCCCAAGACAAATGGGTCTGGCTTGCAGGGGCCGCCGAAGCCGCAGAGCCACCCTTGTCCGAGCGCGCGGTCATTCATCGTTCCGCCGCGCTTGATTTTGCTATTCCCGCTGCGCTCGATCAGGCAGGGCTCGGGCCGTCTGACCTTGGTCCAGTCGATATCTACAGCTGCTTCCCCTGTGCGGTATTCGCGGCGGTGGACAGCATGCAAGACGCTGACCGCGCTCTTGGTGACTATACGCTCACTGGCGGTCTCAGCTTCTTTGGCGGTCCGGGCAACGGTTATAGCGTGTATAATATTGCCGCAATGGTCGACGCGCTTCGCTACGACGGGTCAAAACCCGCTCTGGTGACGGCCAATGGCGGCGTCATGTCGAAGCAATCGGTGGGCATCTATACTGCAACGCCGCCTGCCGTTGCTTGGTCGGGGGAAGTCGCGAAGGGTTATGCGCCAAAGCCGCTGGTGTTGGATGATGCGCCGCAAGGGCAAGCCCGTGTACTTAGTTTCGTGCGTCCAGCTGGCAAGGAAGGTCTTGGTCCGGCAAGTGTGTTGATTGAAACGGAAGGCGGCGCTCGCGCCATGGCGGTTATCGATAGTCCGCATGATGCAGACCTTGGGAATGTTATCGTTACAGTCACACCCGGCGAAAAACGCCATAGCGCCGTTTTGATATGATAATCTGCGGTTCATCCTCACATGTTTATGATACCATGGCGTAAGAACCGGAGACGATCGATGCACATCCTGAAACTGTCTGCTTTTGCCCTTCCTCTGACACTTGTCGCTGCATGCGCTCAAGTGGACAGCACGCCTGCGCCCCTTACGGACAAACAGAGCGCGTTGCTGATGAAGGAATTGAAAGGGAAGGTTGCTGGTAAACCGGTCAGTTGCATTAGCGATTACAACGCCAACAATTTGATCCGGGTCAGCGACAATATCCTTCTTTATCGTGTGTCCGGACGATTGGTGTATCAAAACAATCTACGTTCCGCGTGCTCCGGCCTAGCTCGTGACAACGACATTATCGTTTCGGAACAGTTCGGCGGCCAAAAATGTCGCGGCGACCTCATCCGTTTGGTGGACCGGACCAGCGGGATGACGGGCGGGGTGTGTAGCCTTGGTGACTTCACCCCATATCGCGCCGAAAAGCCCACGGACTAGGCGCAAGTTCCGTTCTGAACCGTTCCCGTCCGAGGACAATTGCTGCACACTTGCGACTTCGCCTCCGGGCTGGCAAAGGGGCGCTTCCAACCGATGTTGAAAGCAAGCAAACCCATGTCCGAGATGATCCGTGTCACCCTTCCCGATGGCTCTGCCCGTGAAGTCGCGCGTGGCACTACCCCTGCGGATATCGCCGCTGCCATTGGTCCGGGTCTAGCCAAGGCTGCGATTGCGGCGCGTGTTGATGGCGAATTGCGTGATATCACGCGTCCTATCGAGGCTGATGCACAATTGGCGCTGGTGACAAGCCGAGATGAGGCGGATGCGCTTGAACTGGCCCGCCACGATTTTGCGCATATTCTAGCCGAGGCGGTGCAGGCTCTGTTTCCCGGCACGCAAATCACTTTTGGTCCGTCGACCGATGACGGTTTTTATTATGACGTGATGGCGCCCGCTTCGCGCGGTCCGTTCACGATGGATGACTTGCCCGCGATTGAAGAGCAGATGCGCGCAATAATCCGCGCGGACAAGCCGCTGCGCCGTGAAGTCATGGCACGTGACGCCTTGATTGCTACATGGCAAAATGCAGGCGAAAGTTTCAAGGCGGAATGGGCGGCGGAACTGCCCGACGGCGAGGAGCTGTCGGTGTACTGGTCGGGTGACGACTGGATGGACATGTGCCGCGGTCCGCATCTGGCGTCGACCGGAAAGCTTGATCCGGCGGCGTTCAAACTGACGCGTGTTGCCGGTGCCTATTGGCGCGGTGACCAGAAGAACCCGCAATTAAGCCGGATTTACGGCACTGGCTGGCTGAACAAGAAGCAGCTTGATGCGCATTTGGTTCGCCTGGAAGAGGCCGCCAAACGCGACCATCGCCGCCTTGGACAGGACATGGATCTGTTCCATTTGCAGCAAGAGGCACATGGTTCGGTTTTCTGGCATCCCAATGGCTATCTGATCTGGCGTGAGCTTGAGGCGTATATGCGCCGCGCGATTGACGGCGCTGGCTATAAGGAAGTGAAAACGCCGCAAGTCATGGACGCGCGGCAGTGGGAGCAATCGGGGCATTGGGGCAAATACCGCGCCAACATGTTCGTGATCCCTGACGAAGTGCCCAATGTCGACGACGAAGGCCCGGTCATTTCGGGTGAGGCCGACTGGATGGCATTGAAGCCCATGAACTGCCCAGCGCATGTTCTCATCTTTCGTCAGGGTATTAAGTCGTATCGCGATCTTCCCTTACGCATTTACGAAAATGGCTGTTGCCATCGCAACGAACCGCATGGCGCGTTGCATGGCCTGATGCGCGTGCGCCAGTTTACGCAGGACGATGCGCATATCTTCTGCCGCGAAGACCAGATTGTTGAAGAGGTGCAGGCTTTCTGTGCGCTTGCTGACCGGGTCTATAAAGAATTCGGGTTCACCTATTCGATCAAGCTTGCCTTGCGACCGGACCAGCGGTTCGGTTCAGATTCCGATTGGGACAAGGCGGAGAACGAACTGCGAGATGCCGTGGTGCGTGCTGGGTTAGCCACCGCAGAATATGGCTGGGAAGAACTTCCGGGCGAAGGGGCGTTCTATGCGCCAAAGCTCGAGTGGCACCTCACCGATGCGATTGGCCGGACATGGCAGGTCGGCACGATCCAGTCCGACCGCGTCTTACCCGAACGTCTCGATGCAAGCTATGTCGGTGAAGACGGTGCCCGCCACCGCCCCGTCATGTTGCACCGCGCGATTTTCGGCAGTTATGAACGCTTTATCGGCATATTGATCGAACATTATGCCGGTCGCTTCCCTGTCTGGCTCGCGCCCGTACAAGCCGTTGTAGCGACGATAACGTCGGAGGCCGATGGCTATGCCCATGATGTCACCGCAAAGCTGAAGGCTGCGGGCATTCGCGTCGAGGCAGACACCCGTAACGAAAAAATCAACTACAAGGTGCGCGAACACAGCGTCGCTAAGGTGCCGCATTTGCTGGTGGTCGGCATGCGTGAGGCAGAGGAAGGCAAGGTCGCAATCCGCAGCCTCGGTTCCGACGGCCAGCGCATCATGACGCTGGAGGAGGCGATTGATATGCTCAAGCATGAGGCAACGCCGCCCGATATCCGTTAAGCCTGTTTTAGGCCCTTCAAGGAGATACTGATGAAAACGCTTCCTTTAACGCTTGCCGCTGTACTGTTTCTCGCGGCTTGCCAGCAACCAGCAGCAGAACAAGCAGCCGAGACTCCAGCGGCCACGCCAGATGCCAGCGCCAGCTATAATGCCCCGCAAAAGGCCTATGCAGCGGCCAATGACAAGATGCACTCTGGCATGGGCACGATTGATGCGGACGCCGATGTTGCGTTTATGCAGGGCATGATCCCGCACCATATGGGCGCGGTCGATATGGCTAAGGTTGCGCTTGAACATGGCAAGGACCCGGAAGTTCGCGCACTGGCGCAAAAAGTCATCGCTGCGCAAGAAGCCGAGATGAAGGAAATGCAGGCCTGGCTCGACAAAAAGGGCGTGAAGGCGGAAAAGCCGCTGACCGCCGCTGATCACGCCGCCATGGGGCACTGAACATTCAAGACGTAACTGGAATCGCTTCAGCGCAATTATTGCTTTTAGCGGCAATGACTTTCGGTGCGGCCTATATTCGTGGGCTGACCGGATTCGGCATGGCGATCATCCTCGTGCCTTTGTTCGGGTTGATCGTGAAGCCCGGCGAGGCTGTGGTCATTGGCATATTACTTCAGGTGCTGATTGGTCCTGTTGGGATCAAGGTAATATACGCCGACGCCCATCGGCAAAGTGCGGTGATGATTGCCGCCTTTGCCATGTTGGCGACGCCGCTTGGTATCTGGCTTTTGATGAACACCAGCCCCGACGTCGCGCGGTTGATGATTGCCGGAATCGCGATTGGGGCGTTCGTGCTCGTGCTGCTGCCGCAACGGGGTGAGCTTCGTCCTGGGCCTAAGGAAACTGCGCTTACGGGGATTGCTTCGGGCATATTGACAGGCTTTGCCGCGATGCCGGGGCCGCCGGTCGTGCCCTTTTACCTGCGCCAGCCCATCCCGCCCAAGGAAGCACGGGCATCGATGATGCTGGTGTTTTTTGCAACGGCGATTGCGGGTACGATTTCGGCTTATGTGCTTGGACTGGCCAATGAGCGCCTTTTGTGGCTGTCAATTTTGTTGTTCCCGTCCGTGCTGCTGGGCAACTGGCTTGGTGCCAAATCCTTCGGCAAGGTGCCGCCAACCTTATGGCGCAGTTTTGTTGCGGGCGTCCTTGGCCTTGCGGGGCTTTCGGCAGTTATTCGGCTGCTGAACTAAGCCTTATTTCCCGAACTTGCGCTGCGTCTTGCCATAACGCATTTTGCGGGTACCCGGCTGGCCCTCGGTGGAGCGACCCTTCGGTGCAGCTACATGTTGCTGGTGCGGCAGGCCAAGCTCGGTTGCCTCCAGCGAGCGGATTTCGTCGCGCAAACGGCCAGCCTCTTCGAACTCCAGATCGGCAGCGGCCGCGCGCATCTTCTTTTCGAGGTCGTCGATATAGGCTCGCAAATTATGCCCGACGAGATTGTTGGCACCATCGGCGTCAATGTCGATCAGTACCGAATCGCGGCTAGCGGTATCGGCGACGATATCGTGGATGTCGCGCTTGATCGTTGCCGGGGTGATATTATGTTCGATGTTGTAGGCGTGCTGCTTTTCCCGGCGGCGGTCGGTTTCGCGGATCGCGCGTTCCATGCTGCCGGTCATGCGATCGGCATATAGGATAACGCGGCCTTCAACGTTACGCGCCGCGCGGCCGATGGTCTGGATCAAAGACGTTTCGCTGCGCAGGAAGCCTTCCTTGTCGGCATCGAGGATCGCAACGAGCCCGCATTCGGGAATATCCAGACCCTCGCGCAGCAGGTTGATGCCCACGAGCACATCGTAAACGCCGCGCCGCAAATCGCGGATCAGCTCGATCCGCTCCAGCGTTTCGACGTCGCTGTGCATATACCGCACGCGAAGCCCGGCTTCATGCATGAACTCGGTCAAGTCCTCTGCCATGCGTTTGGTGAGGGTGGTGACCAAGGTGCGAAAGCCCGCTTCAGCCGTTTTGCGGCACTCGTTAATGCAGTCCTGCACCTGATCTTCAACGGGTTTAATCTCAACCGGCGGGTCGATCAGGCCAGTGGGGCGAATGACCTGTTCTGCAAATACACCGCCGGATTGTTCCATTTCCCATCCGCCGGGTGTCGCCGAAACGCACACGGTCTGCGGGCGCATAATGTCCCATTCGTTAAAGCGCAGCGGCCGGTTATCGATGCAAGACGGCAGACGGAAACCATATTCGGCCAGCGTCAGCTTACGCCTGTGGTCACCCTTGGCCATCGCGCCGATTTGCGGCACCGTCTGGTGACTTTCATCGACAAACAGCAACGCATTATCAGGCAGATATTCAAACAGGGTCGGTGGTGGCTCACCCGGCAAGCGGCCAGTCAGAAACCGCGAATAATTTTCAATACCCGCGCAAGATCCGGTCGCGGCAATCATTTCGAGGTCGAAATTGGTCCGTTCTTCCAATCGTTGGGCCTCCAGCAATTTGCCCTCGGACACCAGCTCTTTCAAACGCTCGGTCAGCTCAAAACGAATGGCTTCGCTCGCTTGCTTCATCGTTGGGCCGGGGGTCACATAATGGCTGTTGGCGTAAACGCGCACACTGTTCAGCTTCGCGCCTGTATTGCCAGTCAGCGGGTCGAACTCGGCGATTTCCTCAATCTCGTCACCAAAGAAACTGACGCGCCATGCCGTGTCTTCATAATGCGACGGGAAGATTTCGAGATTGTCGCCGCGCACGCGGAAATTGCCGCGGCCAAAGGCCATGTCGTTGCGTTTATACTGCAGCGCAACCAGCTTGCGGATCAATTCGCGCTGATCGACGCTTTCGCCCTTTTTCAGGTCGAAAATCATCGCGGAGTAGGTTTCCACCGACCCGATGCCGTAAATGCACGATACTGAAGCGACGATGATCACATCATCGCGTTCCAGCAAAGACCGAGTCGCCGAATGACGCATCCGGTCAATCGCTTCGTTTACGCTCGATTCCTTCTCTATATAGGTGTCGCTGCGCGGGACATAGGCCTCGGGCTGGTAATAATCGTAATAAGAGACGAAATATTCAACCGCGTTGTCAGGGAAAAAGCTTTTGAACTCCCCGTATAGCTGCGCCGCTAGGATTTTGTTTGGCGCGAGGATAAGCGCCGGACGTTGAAGTTTTTCAATGACCTGAGCAACCGTAAAGGTCTTACCCGATCCGGTTACGCCTAACAGAACTTGGTTCTTTTCGCCCGTTAAGGCGGTTTCAACCAGCTCGCGAATCGCGGTCGGTTGGTCGCCTGCTGGCGAATAATCGGAGACGATCTTGAACGGCCTGCCACCCTCAAGCTTTGACGGGCGTTCGGGGCGATGCGGGGTGAAGGTGCCGACCGTATCCGGTTCTTCCAGCCCACGGCGGATGATGAGCTCTGACATGTTCGCTATATGTGCTTTTCGCGGTGGAAGGGCAAGGGGGCGTGCGGTGGAATGCGACAAACCTATGTGCAATCATTTTCGAAGTGGTCGGCAAGTCATCGCTGTTGCCTTTTGGCGACGGCAGAGACACAAGAAAGAAAGTACAACATTTGCGAGAGGCCAATTCGATGCAGAAATTCTTCCTGATGGGCGTTGCTGCGCTCGCGTTATCAGCCTGTTCCGAGAAGGGCGCTGACACCGATGGCGACGGCAAAATCAGCGATACCGAAGCCACAACCGAAATGGCAGACGGCGGCGCGATGGCGATGAAACCGGGCCTTTGGGAAGTGAAGATCGGATTTGATAAAATTGAAGCGCCCGGCGCACCTGCCGAGATGCAGGGAAAAATGAAGGCGCAAATGGGTCAGGGCGTGACGCAACGCAGTTGCCTGACGCAGGCACAGGTCGACAAGCCCGGCATGGAATTTTTTGGCGCGCCGCCTGAGGCCAATTGTACCTTCGACAATATTGATCGTTCGACCGATGGCGTGAAGATCGCCATGACCTGCAAGCCAAGTGGCCCCATCGTCGTGAAGAGTAAGATGGACGGCAAGTTTAACGCTGAAACCTATACGATGAACATTGAACAGAATACCGAAGGCACGCCGATGGGCGCGATTAAGATGACCGGTAAAATCGAAGGCAAGCGGGTAGGGGATTGCCCGGCATGAAGACGGCAATTTTAAAAGCAGCGTGGCCGTTGATTGGGTCGCTGGCGCTTGCTGCTTGTGCCGATAACAGCGCGGATAAAGACGGCAACGGCATAATCGACAGCGAAGAGCGGGCAGCCGAAATGGATTATGATGCCTTCATCCCGATGAAGGCCGGGCTTTGGGAAACCAAGTTTGTTTTTGCTGACATCAATGTGCCGACTTTGGGCAAGGCTGAAAAACAGCAGATCATGGATGAGGTCGCGAAAAGTGCTTCAAGCAAAAGCTGCTTGAGTGAGGCGGATGCGAAAAAGCCGGGTGCTGATTTCTTCGGCGGCAATGGCGCGGAAAAATGCGTCTACAAGGCGTTCGACGTATCGGGACAGAATGTCCAGATGAAGCTTTCCTGCGGAATGGACGGAATGGGCAGCGTCGATATGGAGCTGGCTGGCGTCATGGGCGAAACCGAATTCAACTATGACAGCAAGGTCGACGTCCGCCTGCCCATGGTTGGCAAGGTGGCAATGCGGGGCAAGGCGACGGGCAAATATGTAGGTGCGTGTCCGGCGTCATGACCGGCATGCGCGGTATTTGGCTTGCCGCCATCGCAACTGCGGCCATGATACTGCCTGGATGTGCCTCAAATACTGAGCTGAATAAGGCACCACCGGTAACGGTCGAAATCAGGCCCGCACAGGTCTTGATCAATTTCACGGCTGATAGCATCAGCCCTGCGATGGTCGAGGGCGATGCGGGCGTTGCCGGGCGGCCAGTGACCATTGATGACCCCGTACGCGTTGCCTCTATTTCAAAGCTCGTGGCGGCCGTCGCGGTGATGCGGCTGGTGGAAGCAGGCAAGCTCGATCTCGACCGCGATGTGAGTGACTATCTCGGCTGGAAGGTCCTCAACCCGGCTTTCCCCGAATTGCCAATTACGCTCCGTGCCTTGTTGTCGCATCAAAGCGGCCTACGCGACGCTGTTGACTATATCGTCCCTCTCGATGGGAATTTGGAGGCTGTCCTTGCCAACCCCAGGGCATGGGACGCGGCCCACGCGCCGGGCACCTATTTTTCATACGCCAATATCAATTCGCCGTTGATCGCATCTGTCATGGAAGGCGCAACGGGGGAACGCTTCGATCGGCTGATGGCGCGGCTGGTGCTGACGCCGCTTGGGCTTGATGCTTGCTATAATTGGGGCGCAGGCTGCAGTGTTGGACGACGCGTCCAAGCAGTTACCTTGTTGCGACCCAATGGAGACCTTGCACGCGATGCAGCGATGAAGGGGCCTGACCCTTGCGCGGTTTACCCTGCCAGTGACGGCAGCTGCGATGTTGAAAAGCTGTACAGGCTTGGTCGCAACGGCTCAGCGTACAGCCCGCAAGGCGGCTTGCGCATTTCTGCGCGTGACTTAAGCAAAATTGGTCAGTTGATGCTGCACAATGGCGCGCCTTTGCTGTCGTCCAAAGGCTTCGCCGAGATGATCGGCCCAGCGTGGACCTTTAACGGCCGAAATGGCGACGATGATAAGGGATATTTCACGGGCTATGGCCTTGGCGTGCACTGGTTGACTGACAAGGACGGCAATCGCTGGTTCGGCCATGTGGGGGAGGCCTATTCGTTGCGCGCTGGCTTTTGGATTAATCCTGCCGAACGACGGGGCTTTTATCGCTACGTGACAATGGTCGACGAATTTGCACCAGTTGGGCATTGCTTTGACCGGTGCCCGTGATAGCGTGGGTGCTTGAGAATGCAGGGGGAAGATATCATGATTAACAAAGCTATTTTAGGCGCATTATTGGCAAGCGCAATTATCGCGACACCAGCGGTTGCGCAGCCGGATTACGCCGATTCGGTCAAGGCGGACTATGACAAATCACTCGCCACCTTGTGGGACCATTTCCACCGCAACCCCGAACTGTCGTTCCGCGAATTTAAAACAGGTGCGCGTATGGCGCAGGAACTGCGCGCCGTACCAGGCATGGTCGTGACCGAGAAGGTCGGTGGAACGGGCGTGGTTGGCATGTTGAAAAATGGCGATGGACCTGTGGTTCTTGTCCGCGCGGATATGGACGGTCTGCCCGTGCAGGAACGGTCTGGTCTCGCCAATGCCTCGACCGTGAAACAGGTAGGGGTGGATGGCTTGGAAATGCCCGTGATGCATGCCTGTGGCCATGATGTGCATATCACTTCGTTGGTGGGCACTGCGCGCCAGTTGGCGCGGATGAAGGACCGTTGGAAGGGGACGGTATTGTTCATCGTTCAGCCAGCCGAAGAACGCGTTGGCGGCGCAAAGGCGATGATTGAGGACGGGTTATATACCCGCTTTCCAAAGCCCGATTACGCCGTAGCCTTCCATGTTGCGGCGGAACTTGAGACCGGTAAAATATCGGCATCAGAAGGCATTCAATATTCGTCGGCGGACAGCGTCGATATCCGCGTTCCCGGCATTGCCACGCATGGCGCAGCACCGCATCTGGGCCGCGATCCCGTCTACATTGCCTCGCAGATCGTGGTTGGCCTGCAGTCGATCATCAGCCGTGAAAAGGGCCCGTTGGACCCCGGCGTGATTACGGTCGGTGCCTTTCACGCAGGGACGAAGCATAACATCATATCCGAATATGCCGACCTGCAGGTCACGGTGCGCGCCAACAGCCAGGCTGTGCGCGACATGTTGATTGCCTCCATTGAACGCGTCGCCAAGGGCATTGGCGCGGCGCATGGTTTGCCCGACGACAAATTGCCAATCGTGAAAGTCAACGAAAGCACGCCGGTCACGGTCAACGACTCGGCACTTGCGCGCCGCTTGAATGGCGCGATTGCCAATGCACTGGGCAATGATGTCGTGGTACCGTTCCGTCAAACCAACATGGGCGCAGAGGATTTTGCGTTCTTTGTGGATCAGCAATACGGCATTCCAGGCTACTATTTTGCTGTTGGCGGAACGAAGCCCGAATGGATCACTGCGGCCAAGAATGGCGGGCCAGCGGTTGCCGGTCACCATTCGCCTTTGTTCAAAATTGATCCGGAACCATCCGTGCGATTGGGTATTGAGGCGACAACGGCTGCGGTGCTGGATTTGCTGGGGCCAAGCAAGAATTGATTGGTTCGACCAACAAGTTACAGGGAAACTTCCATGGCGCGAAAAATTCGCGATCATTACGAAACCGATGAAGCGTTAGCGGAGCCAGAAGTTAGCTGCTGGCTCTGCTCTCGCACGATGGGCAGTGTGAAAGAATGGCATCATCCCGTTCCCAAAAGTCGGGGCGGGAAGGAACGCCAACCAGTGCATCCGATTTGCCACCGGACCATCCATGCAAATTTCACCAATAGCGATCTTGAGAAGCGCTTTGCGACGGTCGACGCGTTATTGGCCCATGAAGAAATTGGGCGGTTTGTCGACTGGATTGCCAACAAACCGCCTGATTTTAACGCACCGACCAAAGACCGGCGCTAACCCATTTTTTCTCGCTTGATGGGCGATTGCAGATGGCCGACCGTCGTCCCTGCGTTAATGTGATAGCAGAGTGGGTATCTGGGTGTTTTTAAGGATATCTGCCGTTGCACTGCCCAAAATGAAGCTGCGTAACCGGGTGTGACCAAAGGCACCCATGACGAGCATATGTGCCCCTGTAGCCTTACTCTCTTCTTGCAAAGCCGCTGCGATGCTGCGTCCAAAAAGCGCAGCATTGAGATGATCGGCCTTTACACCACGCCGACCAGTAACAGCGACGAGTGCATTGCTATCAAGGTCGGTGGGCAGCGGCTTTTCGCCCACGATGGTGAGGAAGTGGATCTGTTCGGGCTCCAACAGGGTGATAGCATCGCCTAGTGCGCGGGCAGCGGCCGGGGTGTTATCCCAAGCGATGCCCAGCGCTCCGTTTTGATAGGGCGCATCATGTGTCTCGGGAACGACAATGATTGGACGACCGCTTTCGAACATAAGATATTCAGCGATCATCCGTTCGTTCAGAAGCCCCGAACTTTTGCTACCGATCACGCTTATGTCGTGCAGACGGGCATGTTCGGCGACAACCTCCTGAACGCCCAGGGCATGCGAATGCCCGGTAATCAGCGTATACTCAACGCCCGCAGCAGCCGCGGCAGAGCAGAGATCCGCTGCTATCAACGGCGCGTCTAAATTGCGCTCCGGCGTGGTAACATCTAGCGCGACCGTAAAAATCGTCAGTCGCGCGCCGTGCGCTTTTGCCAAACTTATGGCAAACCCCGCTGGCCCCTTGCCCCCCGCGGCAGTTTCAGCGGGTGCAAAGAGAAATATTGATTTTAGAGCCATCTGTTTTCTCCTTAATGAGCCGCTTGCGATTGGTCTTCATCCTTCGTTTTCCAAAGGGAAAACAGGATGCCGCCAAGGATAAGCGCGAAGGTCACGCCAAGACTAAGAACGGGCGGGAACTTGTCGCCGTCCATGAGGAAGTCCGACACGAAGATCTTCGAACCAATGAAGACCAATACCAGCGCCAGTGCGTATTTCAGATAATGGAAACGATGGACCATAGCCGCCAATGCGAAGTATAAAGCACGCAGGCCCAAAATTGCCATTATGTTCGACGTGTAGACAATGAACGTGTCGGTCGTGATCGCAAAGATTGCGGGCACCGAGTCTACGGCAAACACAAGGTCGGCAAGGTTTATGACGACCAAAGCGAGGAACAAGGGCGTCGCCGCACGCACCATCTTGCCCGTCTTTTCGTCGGGCACCTTCACAAAGAACTTCTCGTCATGAAGTTCCTTTGTCACGCGCATATGGGACGAGATATATTTGACGACGGGGTTCTTCGCTACGTCCATTTCCTGATCGCCGCCAAACAGCATCTTGACGCCGGTCCCGATAAGGAAAGCGGCAAAGATATACAGCGTCCAATAATATTCCTGCACGATAGCAGCGCCCGCCGCGATCATGAGGCCGCGCAGCACAATGACTGCGATGATGCCCCACAACAGAGCACGATATTGATATTTACGTGGAATCGCAAAGAAGGTGAAAATCAGGCTGATCACAAAGACGTTATCGATCGACAGCGCCTTTTCTATGAAAAAGCCCGTATAATATTTCATGCCCATGTCCGCGCCTTTTTGGAACCAAACCCAAAGGCCGAAGAGCATCGCGATGCTGATGTAGAAAGCCGAGAGCTTGAGGCTCTCTGCTATCCCCATTTCCTTGTCTTCCTTATGCAGGATACCAAGGTCGAAGGCCGTCAGCGCGACGACAATGCCGAGAAATGAAAGCCAAAACCAAACTGGCGTCCCCAGCCAGTCCATCATAAAAAATTCCATCGAATAATTCCCTGTTGCAGGCGCAAAAACACTGCGCCGGATCCAACCCAGCGCAGTGCCTGCTCTAATTTAGATGCTGTTGAAGCGCATTTTCCGCCCAAGCGGAGTATGCGCGTCGTTCTCCAGCCGGTCCTTGATGGCAAGTTTCAGGCGCTTGAGCTTTTGCACGCGAAAGACATCAGGCCAACGCCGCGCAATCTCTGCGCGCAGTTCACGGTCAATCTTCTGGTGATATTGCATCAATCGAAACGACGAAAAAGTCATGGCTTCATCCTCATTGAACATAGTTTAAGTTCAATCGGATGTTCCGGCCAAAGCCTGGCGTATTTCGGGGGTATTTGAAGACCGCCTGACCAATGCACCGGAAACATCCGATGCGGCCGACATCACATTTCTTCCGAAGAAGCAAACGTCAGAGGGGCCCGGTCCGCGTAACTGTTATGGAACGATTCGGTCCGGATTACAAGATACATCGCAACTTTGGTATTCGGCTTGCCGACTTAATCCCTCAACAGGTCGTTGATTGCGGTCTTTGCGCGGGTCTGCGCATCGACCCGTTTGACAATGACTGCGCAAGATAAATTGGGACCTGGGCTGCCATCCGGCAATGCCTTGCCCGGGATCGACCCAGGCACAACCACCGAATAGGCAGGGACCCGTCCAACAAAGACTTCGCCAGTTGTGCGGTCAATAATCTTGCTGGTTGAACTGATGAAAACGCCCATAGACAAAACAGCGCCTTCTTCGACAATCACGCCTTCGACAACCTCGGAGCGGGCACCAATGAAGCAATTGTCTTCGATGATGACTGGCCCAGCTTGAAGGGGTTCAAGGACGCCGCCAATTCCAACTCCGCCTGACAGATGCACATTTTTACCGATTTGCGCACAACTGCCAACGGTGGCCCAAGTGTCGACCATCGTCCCGTCATCGACGCGCGCACCGATGTTGACGAAGCTTGGCATCAGAACGACGTTTTTGCCGACAAAGCTGCCGTGACGGGCCACAGCACCGGGGACAACGCGGAAACCGGCACCCCGGAATCGATTGGCATCCCATCCACTGAATTTCGACGGCACCTTGTCATAGGCGGGCGCCCCGGAAGCGCCGCCATCAACAAGGACATTGTCATTCAGGCGGAATGACAGGAGCACAGCTTTCTTCAGCCACTGGTTAACCTGCCACGTACCATCAAGCTTCTCTGCAACGCGCAAGGACCCGTCGTCCAACCCAGCTAAAGCAGTTTGGACGGCATCGCGCACTTCGCCTTGTGTAGCGCTGGAAACGCCGTCACGGGCATCCCATGCGGCGTCAATGATGTTGGCGAGCTGGTCAGTCATATGGCACTTTCAGTTGTCTGGATTTCGGAAAGCCAAACGCTTAGGTCGGCAATCTCGTGATCGATAAATTGTTGGACTTCGCTGCTACCAGCTTCAGCATCATGATTCACCCAAATTGTTGTCATACCCAAGGCTTTGGCTGGAACGAGATTATGGTCTGAGTCCTCAACAAACAGCGCGCGAGTGGGATCAATATCAAGCTCGGCGCAAAGGCTATCGTAACTCGAAGAGGCTGGCTTTGGCACATGCCCCATCCGGTGGATGTCAAAAATATCCTCGAAAAGGTCGTTAAGGCCACGTGCCGCCAACACTTGGTGGGCATAAGGCGCGTCGGCATTGGTGAAGATAAGCTTCCGGCCCGGAAGCGCCTCGATCTGACCACGTAAATCCGGCGCAGGCTGCAGCAGACTCATGTCGACATCATGGACGAAATCGAGATAACCATGCGGGTCAACCGCATGTTCGGCCATCAAGCCGCCAAGCGTGGTGCCATATTTCTTCCAATATGCGTGCCGGATTTGGTGGGCCTCATCGGACGCGATGTTAAAAAATCGTTCAACATACAACGCGATCCGATCGCGCACCTGAGACATGATATTGGCCTCTGGCCCATATAAAGTGAGGTCGAGATCAAAGATCCAACTATCGACATGAGCGAAAGGCAAGGACATTGCTTGCGCCTACCAATCTCTCCACACTTTCTCAACGTAGATATTAAGACTAGTGAAAGCCAATCATGCTTAAAAGCGAAATGAAGTTAACCCGTGGTCGTAATTCTATGAACAAACCAAAAGTTGATCGTAAGCTTGCGATTGGAAGCTCCGTAGTCGTAGTGGCTCTGTCACTCTCGGCATGCGGCGGGGGCAGTGGCGGCGGCGTCAGCTCAACTCCACCGCCAGTGGCGTCACCGCCTCCAGTGGTTGCACCACCTCCCCCTCCACCTCCGCCCCCTCCGCCTTCGTCCAGTTTTGCCACAGCTGAATTCAACCGATCTGATGGGCCCGGCTTTCATGATGCAGTGGCAGCTTATCAGGCGGGCGCTTCCGGGATTGGCGTGACAGTCGGCGTCATTGATTCCGGGATTGATCCCAACAGCCATGAATTCACGGGCCGCATCCATCCCCAGTCGGGCGATGTTACAGGTGGTGGCAGGCCGCTCGGCGACGATGATGGACACGGTACAGACGTCACTCGCGCGCTTGCCGCCGCGAAGGATGATCGTGATGTCCACGGTATAGCCTATAATGCGACAATACTTGCGTTACGGGCGGATCAAGCCGGCAGTTGCACGACAGCAGCGGTGGGTGAAGATGAGGCAGCATGTTCATTCTTTGATTCTGCCATTGCAGCAGGCGTTAATCGCGCAGTCGACAATGGCGCGCGCGTCATCAACATTTCACTTGGCAGCGCTGGCGGCGCAAGTAGCGTGCTGCGTACCGCGATTAATCGTGCGACATTGGCCGGAATTGTGATTGTTGCGTCGGCTGGAAATGAAGGCAATGACGTTGATCCGGCATTTAATCCGGATAATCCAAGCCCGTTTGCACAAGCGCTATTGGCCAGTGGCAACGGTTTGGTGATTATCTCGACGTCAGTTGACGACAACGGCGTGATATCGGATTTCAGTAACAAGGCAGGGGTATCGCAGAACTCTGTACTGTCGGCGCTCGGCGAACGCATTTGCTGCGAATATCGCAATGATACGATTTATCGCTTTGTCGAGAATGGACAAAGTTTTGTGCGGGTATTCAATGGCACGTCTTTCTCGGCACCGCAAATTGCGGGAGCAGCAGCATTGCTTGCGCAAGCCTTTCCCAATCTGACCGGCGCGCAAATTGTAAACCTGTTGCTGACATCGGCGCGCGACGCTGGGGCTGCGGGTACTGATGCGATATATGGACGCGGCATATTGGATATTGGCCGCGCCTTTGCGCCATCGGGAACGACATCCCTGGCCGGAACAAGTACGGCGGTACCGCTCAACGGAAATGGGGGTACCATGTCGACGCCCATGGGCGACGTTGCGTTGTCCAACCAGCCAGTGAACGCCGTAATACTCGACAGCTACGGCCGGGCATATGACATCAATCTTGCGCATGGCATGAACGCTACATCCCCGCGCCTTCGGCTTACACCTGCGTTGGTGGATCAGGGACGTTCGGTCAGCATGACCCAAGGCACGACGGAAATCGCTTTCTCGATCAGCGCAGGCGACGGCGATAATGCGCAGTTTGCGCCGTTGGCTCTGTCCAACGGGCAGCAGAATCAGGCGCGCATATTGGCGGGCCGCGTAAGCGCCGCGATCTCGCGCGATACACGATTCAGCCTTGGCATCCGCCAGGCCGCTGCTGGTCAAGTCGCCACATTGCAGGGAATGACCGGCGGTGCGTTTCTAACCGCCACCGATGCAAGGTTGGAAAGTGGGTTTGAACGCGCACCGGGTCAGTCATTTGCCTTGCGCCACCAGCTTGGACGCTTCGGCCTGACTGGCAGTGTCGAGGCTGGCGAAGCACGCTTGTTCGAACGGGGCGGGGCAGAGTTTTCCCGAAATACCCATAACCGCTATCCCTACTCCTCGATTGGCGTGTCGCTGGACCGCAGGATTGGATCAGCCAAGTTTGCTGTAGGCGCGAACTGGATGCGCGAGGACGAAACCGTCCTTGGCGCAAGGTTTGCAAGCTTCATCGGGCAAAATGGCGCGCGCAGTTTGTTTGTCGATGGCCAAGGTGAACTGAAATTGATTGGCTCATGGTCGCTTGGCGCAAGCTGGCGGCAGGGATGGACCTACGCCAATGCCGGGGCATCACTTACAGGGCAAAGCTTGCTTGAAAGCAACGCGTTCTCGCTCGATTTGTCGGGTCGGAAAGTCTTGGCCAGCCACGACCGCCTTTCATTCCGCATTGCGCAGCCATTGCGCGTGACCCGCGGCGGGTTGGCGCTCAATTTGCCGGTCGCTTATGACTATGCCACGCTAGGGACGACTTACGCCGTGCGGCAATTTTCGCTTGCGCCAAAGGGACAGGAAATT
>JANPKN010000071.1:0-22346 GCA_031426075.1 Sphingomonadaceae bacterium | reverse complement strand
GCCAGCCGCGGCAAAGACAAGTCCCGCTACAAAAAATATGCCGAACGCCGTGCCCATGATGCGCCGAACAGATTCCACATCGCGGCGGCCCATATTCTGGCCGATCAAGATTGTCGTCGCCATGGTGAAGCCGAACAAGGTTGAGAACATCAAAAACATGATGAGCCCCGCATTGGCCGATGCAGCGAGCGCCTCTTCGCCCAAAAACTTGCCGATCCACACGGAATTGACCGAGTGGTTCAGCGACTGGAGAATGTTTACCCCAAGCGAGGGCAGCGCGAACACGAACAATGTCTTGGCCACCGGGCCAATGGTCAAATCATGCTGATGGGCGGGCGTACTCATGGCTTGGACATTGCGCCGGATCGGACCAGTGCCCAAGCTAGGGTTTGCCCCTTACTCACCCAAGCCGCGCCAGCGCCGCCGTCAGGCGTTCCGCTTCCGCAGCCTTTTCGGCATGGTCCGCGCGCGCTTTTTCCACGGCTTCTGGCTTAGCCCTTTCCACAAAGGCGGCATTGGACAAACGACCCGCAAGCGCATCACGCTCCTTGGTTGCGGCTTCGATGGCTTTGCTAATCCGGCTGCGTTCGGCGTCGAGATCAATAACGCCATCCAGCGCGAAAACGACGGTATCATCACCCACTACGATTTGCGCAACATTATTGGTATCCACCGGCGCATAGACAAATGCGTCAATGCGCCCAAGCCTTGATAGGGCAGGTCCCTGCCGCCCGATAATGGCAGCCGTGGATGCCTGTGGCTCGGCGATATTGGCAGTCAATCGGGTTCCCGGCGGAATGTTCAATTCGGCCTTGAACGAACGCGTTTTGCTGATTGTATCAACGACCCAGTTGATTTCGGCAATTGCCTCTGCATCGACAGTGGCGTTTGGTTCAGGCCATTTCGCGTGAATGATATCATATGCGCGCGGTGCCGCCGGGTCGGACAACGCGTGCCATAATTCCTCGGTAATGACCGGCATGAACGGGTGGAGCATCACGAGGATTTGGTCGAGCGCCCAACCAGCGACGATTTTGGACTCTTCATCCATCTCGCCCTTCTCGCCGTCTACGAAGGCTGGCTTGATCAATTCGAGATACCAGTCGCAAAACTGGTCGAAGACCATGTGATAAATAACATCGGCCATGCCGTCGAAACGGAACTCCGCGAACGCCTTGTTGAGCTTCTCGACAGTGCTGACGACTTCACCGATGATCCAGCGGTTGACGGCAAGGTCAGCTTTAGGTGCGCTTACGCTGTGCGATCCGCCGATGCCGTTGGACTGCGCGAAACGTGCCGCGTTCCACAGCTTGGTCGCAAAATTGCGATACCCGGCAACGCGGCTTTCGTCCATTTTGATGTCGCGACCCTGGCTTTCCATGGCGGCCATGAAAAAACGCAGCGCGTCGGCACCATATTGGTCAATCAGGCCAAGCGGGTCGACCGTGTTGCCTTTTGACTTCGACATTTTGCTGCCATCCGCCGCGCGGACGAGGCCGTGGAGATACAGCGTTTTCCACGGCACCTCTTTCATGAAGTGAATGCCCTGCATCGCCATTCGCGCATCCCAGAAAAACAGAATGTCGAAACCAGAGATGAGCACGTCATTGGGGTAATGGCGGTTGAGCTCTGTGGTCTGGTCCGGCCAACCCAATGTTCCAAACGGCCAAAGCGCCGATGAAAACCAAGTGTCGAGCACGTCTTCATCTCGATACAACACTATCTCTGCTGCCCGCGCTTCATCGCGTGCTAGCGTCATCGAAAAATTTTCAATGTTGCGGTCGGTAAAGTCACGCCATGTTGAGGCAACTTTGAAAGTGTACCCTTCGCCGTAGTAAGCAACCGCTTCGTCACGAGCGGCTTCCCAATCAACAGCGACAAAAACATGGTTCTTCGACATATCACTAAATTCGGTAGAAATTGTACCGTCATCAAATTTCTTCGGTCCATACCATGCCGGAATCTGGTGCCCCCACCATAATTGGCGACTGACGCACCATGGCTGGATATTTTCCATCCAATTAAAGTAAGTTTTCTCCCAGCTTTTGGGCACGATGTCGAACCCGCCATTGGCCTTGCCTTTGCGCGCGGCTTCTATGGCTGGCTTGGCAAGTGTTTCTGCATCGACATACCATTGGTCAGTCAACCAAGGTTCAATGACTTGGCCTGAACGGTCTCCAAAGGGTGTCTGGATGACGCGGTCTTCCACTTTTTCGAGGAGGCCCAAAGCGTCGATCGCCTCAACCACCATCTTGCGTGCGTTGGTGGGTTCGCCTTCGATGCCAAAGCGGTAAAGCCCGATATATTCCGCTGGAATCAAGCCATCGGCTGTCTGCACGACGCGGCCTTCGCCATCGAGCATGTTGAACATGTCGCTTGCCTTGAACCCGGCGCGTTTGCCGACTTCAAAGTCGTTGAAATCATGGCCCGGCGTGATTTTTACGGCGCCCGAACCCAGTTCGGGGTCAGCATGTTCGTCCGTGACAATCGGGATCAAACGACCCGTGATGGGCAAGCGGACATTTTTGCCAACCAAATGCGCATAACGTTCGTCCGAAGGGTTCACCGCGACCGCCATATCGGCGAGCATCGTTTCAGGGCGCGTGGTGGCAACGCTGATGAAGCCGCTATTATCCTCCAACGGATATTTGAAATGCCAGAATTTGCCGTTGATCTCGCGGGTTTCAACTTCAAGGTCGGAAATCGCGGTTTTCAGGCCCGGGTCCCAGTTGACGAGGCGCTTATCGCGGTACAGCAGACCTTGGTTGTAAAGCTCGACGAACACCTTGATGACAGCCTCTGAAAAGCCTTCATCCATGGTGAAGCGTTCATTCTCCCAATCCATCGAGCAGCCAAGCCGACGCAATTGGCCGGTGATTTCGCCTCCGCTTTCGGCTTTCCATTCCCACACCTTGGCGACAAATTCGTCGCGGGTGAAATCGGTGCGCTTTTGCTGCTGCGCATTTAATTGCCGCTCAACGACCATTTGTGTCGCAATACCCGCATGGTCCATTCCGACCACCCATAACGCGTCCTTGCCCTGCAACCGCGCATGGCGAATGAGAATATCCTGCAAGGTGTTGTCGAGCGCATGGCCAATGTGCAAGCTGCCCGTCACATTGGGCGGCGGGTTCACGATTGTGTAAGGCTCTGCATTGGACCGATCAGGGCGGAATGCGCCGGTGGATTCCCAATGCGCATACCATTTCGCCTCAATCGCGGCGGGGTCGAAAGTCTTATCGATAGTCATGGGAGTGGGCCATAACGGGCCTGACTAAAAAGGGAAACCCTCACCGCACGTCATGCTGAACTTGTTTCAGCATCCATTGTGCAGTTCAGACTGCCGTTTCGAGGCGCATTACACCTTTTCACGCCGGAACATGAAAAATGCCGCGGCGAACCCGCCAGCTACAAGAAGGCTCAACCACAGTTCTTTCGACGCTGATGGGTCAAGCCCCTTTGCAACCAAGATCACCAGCATCGCCGCCATTGCGACATAAGTTCCATAAGGGTGGAACCACATTTTGATCTGCAGGCGCGCTGGGTCCTCCGCCTCATATTTGCGGCGCAACTTAAGCTGCGCGGCAGATGTCATGAGGTAGAGGAGAAGCATGGTCACGCCGCAGCTGTTGAGCAGGAAGCTGAACACCACATCGCGTGACACCGCGTCCGCGGCGAGCGCGAAATAGCTGAACAAGCTGGCGATCAGGATCGCACGGGCCGGCACCTTGCGGTTGTTGACCTGAACCAACCACTGCGGTGCGTCCTTATGCTTCGCCAGACCAAACAAGGCGCGCGAGGTAACATAAAGGCCGGAGTTCAAGCACGACAGCACAGCGACCAAAACAACGGCCTCCATGATCAATTTACCCGCTGGTAGGCCCATATACGCAAGCGTGGTCGCGAAGGGCGACACCTTCGGTACAATCTCGGTCCATGGAACCACCGACACGATGAGGAAGATCGAGAGTACGTAGAAGATGAGGATGCGCACGGTAACTGACACCGTCATGCGGCCAATGACCTTTGACGGCTCTTCGGATTCGGCCGCCGCTATGGTCGCAATTTCTGCGCCAACGAGGCTGAAGATTGTCGAGGTCGCCGCTGCCAGCACCACGCCCCAGCCATTGGGCACAAAACCGTCATGCGCAGTCAGGTTGCCGAAAGTCGCGCCGCCTCCTGAGGTAAAGCCAAACGCCCACGCCGCGCAGACCAAAATGAAGACGATGATCGCCGCGACTTTGATCGACGAGAACCAGAATTCGAACTCACCATAAGCGCGGGCGGACATCAGGTTAACCGCAGTCAACATCGCCATCAGGGCAATGCCGATGCCAAGCTCTGGCACAGCAGGAAACCAACTGTGTAAAATCTGCGCGCCTGCAATCGCTTCAATCGCGACAACGACCACCCAGAAATACCAATACAGCCAACCCGACATGAACCCCGCCATATGGCCAAGGCCAGCACGGGCGAAGTCTGGGAAGGTTTGCACGCCATCAACCGCAATCGCCATTTCGGAGAGCATCCGCATGACCAACAGGATGATGAACCCGGCAATGGCAAAGGAGAAAACGGCGGCTGGACCAGCCTGACTGATCGTAGTCGAAGAGCCCACGAACAGCCCGGCACCAATGATGCCGCCAATGGCGATCATGGAGACATGGCGCGACTTCAAACTGCGCGATAGCTCCGCACCGCCACTGATCTCGGTTGCGACATTATGTGCAATGTCCGTCATGTTCGTTTTCCCCCGCCCTAATCTTCGCACCAGCTCAGGCTGATGCCTATCTCTTTTATCGTTTCAAACCGCAGGCGTTATGGGTCCAAGCCTGCACTGGGATGACGCCTGATGATCGTTGGCTCACTTGCCCTTCAAATATTTGCCGACCCAATCGAACACGGTCCGATGCCACTGGATCGAATTTTTGGGCTTGAGCACCCAGTGGTTCTCATCCGGAAACACGAGCAGTTTGGATTCAACACCCTGCTGTTGCAACGCGGTGAAGGCAGCCAGCGACTGCGAATACGGAATGCGATAATCTTTTTCGCCATGGATAACCAAAGTTGGCGTCTTCCATTTCGCGACATGGTTGACTGGGTTCCATTTCTCCGCGTCGCTGCGCGTGGTCCATGGTCCGCCGTTATCCCATTGGTCGAACCACAATTCTTCAGTTTCATAGGCCATGGCACGCAGGTCGAAAATACCGGCGTGGTTTACAAGGCATTTGAAACGGTCGGGCCAATTGCCCGAAATCCAGTTCATCATATAGCCGCCATAAGACCCACCGAGCGCACAGGCATTGGCGGTGTCGAGTTGCGTATCGATCTTGCCGACGGCCTCCATGCCCTTTTGCAAATCTTCAAGCGGCCAGCCGCCCCAATTTTTGTTAATGCTGTCAGTGAATTTCTGGCCGTAACCCGTGCTCCCGTGAAAATCGATACTGACTACGGCATAGCCTTGCGATGCCATAACAGCCGGGTTCCAGCGATAGGACCAGCTATTGTTAAAAGTCCCCTGTGGCCCGCCATGGACCAGCAAAAGCACAGGCAGCTTGTCCGTTGCCCCCTGCGGCTTGATGATTTGTCCATAGACTTGATCGCCATTGGCACCGGCAAAATCGAACTTCTGGTAATTGACAGGGTCAAGCGCCGCGAGCGCATCGGCGTTCACGTTGGTCAGCCGTGTGGTTGTGCCCTTGGCATCCATATGAACAAGGTCGGACGGTCCAGCGATGCTGTTGATCGCATAGACAATGCCACCATTTTTAAGCGGAACGGCCTCGGCAATGCTGCCGCGATCGGTCAGGCGCGTGACCTTTCCTTTCAGGTCGACGCGGTACAGCGGGGTTTCCAAAACATCTTGCGCAGTGACAAGAAGGCTTTTGCTGTCCACAGCCCATACAAGGGATCCTACCGAACGGTCCCACGTGTCGGTGAGCGCAGTGACCTTGCCGCTTTTCAAATCCATCAATTTAACGACGAGCCTGTCGGCCTCGTAAGTTGCGCGTGCCATTGACGTCCATGCCAGCCATTTGCCATCGGGTGAGGCAGCGGGCGTCGTGTCCATTCCGGCGTTGTCGGCCGTGAGGTTAACTGGGTTGGCCGCGCGCAGTGCCGACCGGTAAATATCAAGATTGGTTGATTTGGCTTCATTGGCGTCGGCATTACGCAAGGTGAACAGCACCGCGCTACTGTCTGCGCTCCAGCTAATTTCCTCACCGCCACCAAAGGGTTTTGAAGGCGCGTCGCCGACGAGGTTGCCGTCCATGGCTTCGCCCAGCGTACCCAGCTTGCCATCTGCACCCAATACAACGGTGAAGACGCGGCTGTAATTGCCCGGCGTTTCCCACTGGTCCCAGTGGCGGACCAGCAACTGGTCATATTCACGGCCAGTGCCGGGGCCGGGCTTCGATGTATTACCGTCTTTGTCGCAGCCGAATTCCATACAGTCGCGGGCAATATCTCCCCAGACGGCAAATTTCTGGCCATCGGGGGAGATTTTGAAGCCGCTGACATCAGCCTTGAAATTGCTCGCCTGCGTGGTGGTTGCCGATGCAATGTCATAGCGCCAGATTTGCTCTGATCCGCTTTCATTGCTGATGTAGAATATGCTTTTACCATCCGGCGCGAAGGCGGGATCATGCTCATTCTTGTCTGGCTTTGATGCAAACAGCACTGGTTGCGCACCCGCGCTGCCAAGCTTCAGCATATACAGGTCAGTCTTCCCCTTGTTCGCCTCAAGGTCGGTTTCGCGCAGTTGATACGCGATCATCGTTCCATCGGGCGATGCCGCCACCGCCGACAGGCGCTTCATCATCGCGAGATCGGTTTCGGTCATGGGGCGCGCCATGGCTTCGGTGGAAAGGGCGCCAAGCGAGATGGCAGATGTGCCCAACAGGGCGGCGAGCAGGAAGGTCTTTTTCATGTGCCGCACGCTAGTTAGCGGAACGCCTGCAAGCAAGAAAATTGCAGGGCTAATTACAGGCGCTAAATTGGTCTAGTTGCATTTCTTGCAATCCTATTGTCTACTAAAAAAATTGAGTTTTGCGCTATTGCGTTTATCTCGTCGGGATCAACGAAAACATAAAGGATGCTTTCACGGGACGACCCGGCCTGTTGGCTGTGCGGCAAGGTGAAGGAATGAAACATGCAGAAACTGGCCAGCTTTATCGGCGCTATCGCGCTGAGCAGCCTGCTTTTCTCAGTCACACTTACGTGATTTGATAACAGCGAACAACACGAATGGGCGGGGATTTCCTCGCCCTTTTGTTTGGCGGCGAGGGGCGCTAGCCTTAACGGACGATTTTACCGTCCTTCATAACATGCGCAACATTTTCCAATGCAGTGATATCGCCTAGCGGATCGCGTGCTACGGCGACAAGGTCGGCAAAGCGTCCCGGCGCAATGCTGCCGAGTTCCCGTTCCTTACCCAATAATTCCGCAGTGCGGATCGTTGCGCTCTGGATGGCCTGCATCGGCGTCATGCCGTAGCGGACCATATAAGCAAATTGCTTGGCATTGCCGCCATGCGGATAGACGCCACTGTCGGTGCCATAGGCAATCTTCACGCCCATTTTTACAGCCTTTGTAAACCCAACACGCTGGACATCCGTGGTCTCGCGATTCTTGCGCAGATATTCCTCAGGCCATTTTTCGCGCGTTCCGATGTCATCGATATAATCGCCATTATAGATATCCATCACCAGCCATGTGCCGCTGGCTTTTGCCATGGCGAGCGCCTCATCATCAATCAGGCTGGCATGTTCGATAGACCGGACGCCGGCGCGGATGGCGTTCTTGATCCCGACCGCGCCATGGGCATGCGCTGTCACAAATTTGCCCTTTGCTTTTGCAGTTTCAACAACAGCGCGCATTTGCGCTTCGGTAAGCTCCGGCTCGCCAGGCTCGGTTCCGATGGCAAGCACTGCGCCAGTGGCGATGGTTTTGATAAAGTCAGCGCCCTGGTCGATAAGGAACGCTGTTTTTGCGGCGGCTTCCTCTGGCGTGCTGGCAATGCCCAGCCGCATATCAGCGGGAAGTTCGTCATTGGGCACGGCGCCGTTCAACTCGCCGCCACCCTTGGGGACCGTGATGTAAGCGCCTGCTACAAACATGCGTGGACCGGACACATGACCTGCGTTGATCGCGTTACGCAAGGCGACATCGGTCAGTCCGCGATACGTACCGACGTCGCGCACCGTCGTAAAACCGGCGTTCAATGTAAGCCGGGCGTTATGCGCGCCAATCAACGCTGTCGCGGCAGGTGATGTCTTGATGGGTAATGCGAGGTCTGCGCTCTGCCCTGCATCGGCCAAATGGGTATGCAGGTCAATTAAGCCGGGAAGAACGTTGAAGGCGGACCAATTGAGCCGGTCTGCCCCGGTCGGTGTTGGGCCACATGGGGCGACGGACGTAATCTTGTCGTCAATGATATTGATGCATTGCCCGGTGAGCACGGTTCCTGCTTGAACGTCAATGAGCCTGCCAGCTTCAACATAGACATTGGTTGCGAGAAGGGATGTTGGCGTGAGTACTAAGGCCGCAGCCAACGATTTAAAAGCTGGACGGGCAACACATCCAATGCCGGGGTGTTTCATCACCCTTTTTTGGTAATGCGCATAATTTCACGTTCGACCATCGCTTCGACGATAGGCGGCAAATGCGTGTCGAGCCAATCCTTGAGCATCGGTCGAAGCAGATCGCGTGTCATGCCTTCAAGCGAAGTTTCGCCAGAGCGGACGATCTGCGGTGCTGCCCCGGGTTCGGACAAGGTCTGCAGCGCAGAAAAGCTGTGCCGCAGGCTTTGCGCCTTGTTGTCATCAAGCAAGATTTCGTCACTGCCCAAATTTTCGTCGGCTTCTGTCAGCTCAAGAACTTCTTCTTGCGCGTTGTCGGGCATGGCGGCCTTGGCTCCACGCTTCGTGGCCGGACGGTTTCTATCGTCGTCGGCGATGATGCGTTTGATGGAAGACAAAATTTCATCCATCGAAGGTTCGTTCCTGCCGTCAGCCATATTTTCAGCCCCTGCGTAAATTACCGCGTTCTGCCGCTGGTAACAATCGGCTCTATTTCTGCCTTTTGAGCCGCTGTGTCAACGGTTCGGGTTGACTTGGCAACAGGGTCAGGCCGTGACGACCAATCGCTCCAGGCACCCTCGACCTTTTCGTAATCGGCCACGGGGTCATATAATGTCCCACCCTCAAGGCCCAAGTCGCGGGCTTCGGCCTTGCCCATTGCAGCAAGCAATGTGAAGCCAGCGACATAGGCATTGCGACGCGCAGCAACGAGTTGAACCTTGCTGTTGAGCAATTCCTGCTCGGCGTTCAAAATGTCCAATATGGTGCGGTTGCCTACGCCATTTTCGGCGCGCGTGCCTTCAAGCGACAGCTCGTTTGCGGACACGGCACGTTCGGATGCTGCAATCACATCAAGCGCCGCGCGCCAGCTGGCGTAAGATGCTCGGGTTTGCGCAATCGCTTCGCGCTCGGCTGCAATTTCCAATTCCTGTGCCTGGCCAAGTCGGGCTTGCGCCTGACGAATTTGCGCCGCCGGCTGACCACCCTGGTACAGCGGCAAAGTCGCACGCACCCCGGCTTGTGCGCTCAAAGAGCTGTTGTCAGCCTGAAATCCGGGAATGTTTGATGAAATCGAACCCAGCGCATTGTTGTAGGATGGCGAAGTAAAAACGCTCACCGTCGGCAGGCGCGACGCGTTGGCAGCGCGGCGATCAAAGCGCGCAGCCTCTCGTGTCTCGCGGGCTGCGATCAAGTCGGGATTGCTCTCCAGCGCGACGGTCACTGCACTGTCGGGTGTCGATGGCAAATTTGGCAATGGCGGCGGAGCTTCCAACTGCCCCGGCTCGCGTCCGACCAATTGGATGTAGATTTCTTTCGAACGAATGAGATTGGCGCGTGCGGTTTCCAGATTGCTGGTCGCCAACGCAAGCCGTGCTTCGGATTGGGCAACGTCAGTTCGCGTGAGGTCGCCAATTTCGAACCGGTCTTGTGTCGCCTCAAGATTGACGGAAAGTACGCCAACTTGCGCCCGGTTGAGGTCAACGATCGATTCGTCGCGGATGACATCCATATAGGCACCAACCACTGCAGAGAATATCGCGCTTTCCGTTCCGCGCAAATTGGCAAATCCGGCCTCAACGCGGTTTTCCGCCGCCCGCACGGCATTTCTGATACCGCCGCCAGCATATATTGGTGCTGAAATCGTGCCATTGATGCTGACGCCGCGGGCCTGAACGACCGACCCGCCGCTGTCCTGAAGAACGTTTTCGACGTAAGTCGGCTGTACCGTCACATCAGGGCGGCCGTTGGCCTTTGCCAAAGGCACCCCTTCATTGGTTGCGCGCTGCCCTTCTCGGGCGGCAGTCAGATTAGGGTTGGTTTCATAGGCCGAAACCAGTGCATCACGCAGGGTGTCTGCAGCAGCAGGCGCAGCCAATCCAGTGGACGTGAGCAAAGCAGCAATAACCAGGCGCCGAGCGATCAAAATACGAACTCCGGCTTGCGGGCGAAGGCCGCTAATGGGGCGATCTCGCTATCTTCAAAGGATTTCAAGGCAATCTTCCCGTTGTGAACATATCCTTTAGCCAGGCGCGTTACTGCGCCTTCAATGACGCCGGTCACCAATCGCGCGCCTTCGGCTGCGAAGCCTAGCAGCGCGGCGGGCAATTCTTCTGCTGCCCCGTCAACGATGATCAGTGAAAAAGGCGCAGCCGATTTTGCGGCAGACATATTATCGGCCGCAGCGACTGTCAGCGCGCCTACCCGTGCACGCAAAATAGCCGCAACATAACCATCGGCTTCACCGACCAGCAGAACATTGTCATCCGCGCGTACTTCAGCGGCCTGCAACAGCAATGCCGTCGACACGGGCGGGTTGAGCACCGCTCCGTCGCCCAGCGCAATGGAACGATCCATATAAGCAATAGCGCGGTGGGTCACAGGCACGAAATCCTCGCGCGCGATGCTGCCCATTGCGGCAACTACCCATGCGTCGGTTACGCCACTTGTGCGCAGCTGGCTGTCTACCATTGACCGCCGCATTTCTTCAAAATTCACTGATTCCATCGGAATAATTCCATTAACCTGTTGGCCATGTGGCATAACTGTATTGCAAACACAATACAGCCGTTGAATCCGGTTCTAGCTAGCCTTATCCCTCCCGCCAAGCGGGATTCAGACGAACGGCCTATTTCGGGATGCAAATAGCAACTTTTTCCAACACTTGTGGCGGACAGGGCACAAGGCCTCAGATTGCCAGTTGCATTGAATGCATCAAGTCGCTAAACGCCCGCCTTCACCACATAATGGCATTGCTGTTCAGGCAAGTTATTGTTCAGGGGCCCGATGGCGGAGTGGTGACGCAGAGGACTGCAAATCCTTGCACGCCGGTTCGATTCCGGCTCGGGCCTCCATTTTTTCATGTAATTTTCAATAACCCTTACCGCTTCTTGCGGTCCTTATCTTCTGTGGCATAACGCATCGATGATACCGAAGCGGATATTCATGCTTGGCGCAACCGGGACGATTGGTCGGGCGACGCGCGAGGCTTTATTAAGGCGCGGGCATGAAGTTGTGTGCTTTGCGCGTGCCAGTTCTGCGGTTCACGCTGATCAGCCGGGGGCTTCTGAATGGCGTTTCGGTGATGTGACCGACCTGCACTCGCTACAACGCGACGGTTTTCGCGGAGAGCAATTCGATGTTCTGCTGTCGTGCATGGCATCGCGGACAGGCAGTGCGAAGGATGCATGGGGGATTGATTATCAGGCACATGTCAATGCTCTGGAATGTGCACAGATTGCTGGTGTTATGCACATCGTTTTGCTTTCGGCGATATGCGTTCAAAAGCCACTTTTGGCGTTTCAGCATGCTAAGCTCGCTTTTGAAGATGTGCTGATCAAATCTGGAGTTGATTACTCCATCGTTCGCCCAACGGCATTTTTTAAATCTCTGTCAGGCCAAATCGAACGTGTTCAAAACGGCAAGTCGTTCCTGCTATTTGGTGACGGCAATCTGACTGCGTGCAAACCCATCAGTGACCATGACCTCGCCGCGTATCTGGCGGAATCCGTCGACCTGCCGAGTCGACGCAACAGCATTCTGCCTGTTGGTGGGCCGGGCCAAGCGATCACCCCGCGCCAACAGGGCGAACTGTTGTTTTCCCTGTCGGAGAAAGAACCGCGTTATCGGCACGTGCCGGTGGCTATGATGGATGCGATCATTGCTATCTTGGCGTTCGCGGGCCGCGTCGTTCCCAAAGTTGCTGCCAAAGCTGAGCTTGCGCGCATCGGGCGATATTATGCAACCGAATCCATGCTGGTCTGGGATCCGGTGAAGGGCAGATATGATGCCGATGCGACTCCATCTACCGGAAGCGAAACGCTTGCGGATCACTACCGAAAAATATTGGCAGGCGAACGTACTGCTGACCTTGGCGACCACGCCATTTTCTGATTTTACCTTGGCGTTCAAGCCTATGGACTTTCAACAAATTTGTGCGAATATCCGGCTATGAGTTTTACCGAGCATCCGCTACGCCGATGGGCTGTCGATGAAATGCGGTTGCGTCGTTTCGCGCCCGTTAGCGTGCATTGCGAAATCTATCAGGTTGTGCGCCTCATCGACACGGAGGAACGCAATGCCGAGGATCGCTGGCTCATAAACTCTCGACCCGATTTTGATGACTGGACATTGGCAGCGCGGCATGGCTCGGGGCATACCCTGGGCGGAATTCATTTCCTGTGGGAACGCCACACTGAAGCTAGCACCTTAACGCTGATTTTTCCGCACGAAACCCCTGAACCGGTGCGCCACAATTATATCCAATGGTTGGAAAACTGGCCCGGCGGTGTGGTTCGAGCAACGCAAATCCGTGTTGTTCCTGATACGGTAAATATTGACGCCGAGTTATCGGCAATCGGCATCTCTACAGATGAAATGGTCTGCTGCGATATTAATGCGGGTATCAGGCTTTGGTCTGATTTCAGCATTCATGGCGATGGCTATGGCCGATTGCTTATTACGGCAGGTGATGTGGGGGAAGGCGAACGCGGCCGTATCATTCAACGTGTGCAAGAGCTCGGCAATTACCGGAACCTTGCCTTGCTTGGGTTCCCCGTTGTGCAACAATATGGTCCGCAGCTTGATCAGCTTGAGCATCGTCTGTCGGACCATGCCCGCCGCGTTGCTTCGGCTGATGAGGATGATGAAATATTGCTCAATGATCTGGCAGGCATCTCGTCCGAGCTTGAGCTTATTCGTTCGGCCACAGGTTTCCGGCTCAGTGCGACAGCAGCGTATGCAGAAGTCGCAGCTGACCGACTGGCTGCGCTTGATGTTCAGCCGATTTTGAATTTCCAGAGCCTCACGGATTTCACGGAACGGCGGCTGGTTCCGGCATCGCGCACCTGTTCGGTATTCCGGAAACGGCTAAGTGATATTGCGGAGCGTATCTCTGGTGTCATGCACACGCTGGATGTGCGCATCGACAGCCGAATCAAGGCGCAAAATTTGGGTCTTATGCGGTCAATGGAACGCTCGACGCAGCTTCAGTTGCGCCTCCAAACTCTGGTCGAAGGGCTGTCCGTTATTGCGGCGGCTTATTATCTGGTCGGGCTCATCGCTTATATGACCAAAGGAGTATCCGGGATGAAAACCGGATCAAGCAGCGACATCATTGTCGGTGCCGTAACCTTGCCAGTTGTGTTATTGATTTACCTCTTCGTAAATCGACTTAGGCACAAGGTATTGAAAGAGACTGGCGAGGAGAATGCCCGTATTGAAAAGCGCTAATATGTTCGCACAATGCGCTTTCCATGAGAGGCGTTGTGGGTTAGACCGGCAGCGGAGTTGAGTACGACAATTTTGGCTATTTGGCCAAAGAAGACGCGATAGGAGATTATATGGTCAAGACAAAAGCAATAGCTGGCTTGGTGGCGTTGTCCGCAATGGTTGCCGCCTGCTCGGGTGGTTCGGAAGGCGAATCTGACAAAACGGCTCAGACAGCACCTGCTGCTGCGCCTGCCGCTGCTCCCGCAGCAGCCCCAGCCCCAGCCGCACCTGCAGGTCCTCCTGCTGCAACCGATGTCAGCACGCTTGATGGCACCACATTTGCAAGCTTCACCGGTAATGCCGCCAATGGCAAATTGGTGTTTGCGCAATGTCGCACATGTCATGTCACTGACGCTGGCGTAAACAAGACTGGCCCATCATTGAATGGCTTGATCGGACGCACCGCCGGCAAGGTTCCAGGATTTACTTACTCTGCAGCGAACGCAGGTAGCGGCGTTGTCTGGACCAAGGAAAAGTTGTTCCAGTATCTTGAAAAGCCGCAGCGCGTAATTCCACAGACCAAGATGATCTTCGCTGGTCTGCCAGATGCACAAAAACGTGCGGACGTGATTGCATATCTTGAAACGCCAAGCTGACGTTTAGATATCATATGACATAAGAAAGGCCGGGAATTACCCGGCCTTTTTTGTTGGAGCGTGCGATATCGCTTGCCTCAGGCAGCGATATCCCTCCGTGCAAGTTCGCAATGCGACCAGATCTCGCTGAGCGCGCGCAGCAAGCGGTCAATATCATCATCGCTGTGCACCGGCGATGGCGTGATCCGCAATCTTTCGGTGCCGCGTGGTACGGTGGGATAGTTGATGGGCTGCACATAAATGCCATGATTGTCCATCAACCAGTCGCTAATGAATTTACATTTATGTGCGTCGCCAACCATCACGGGGATGATATGGCTTGGGTTAGGAATGTGCGGAATACCCATCCGGTCGAGAGCGCCGCGCACCTTTGCCACACGATCCTGATGCCGCTCGCGTTCGGCGGTGCTGGCTTTCAGATGTTTGATGCTGGCGCAGGCGCCTGCGGCAACGGCTGGTGGTAATGCAGTCGAGAAAATAAAGCCGCTGGCAAAGGTGCGCACGAAGTCGCACAGATCGCGCGAAGCCGCGATATATCCGCCCATGACGCCATAAGCCTTTCCAAGCGTCCCTTCGATGACTGTAATCCGGTCCATAAGACCTTCGCGCTCGGCAACGCCGCCGCCCCGTGGTCCATAAAGGCCGACGCCGTGGACTTCGTCGATATAGCTCATCGCATTATGCTTTTCGCAGACGTCGAGAATTTCGGCGATCGGTGCAATGTCGCCGTCCATCGAATAGACGCTTTCAAACGCGACCAGCTTTGGTCGGTCGGAATCTATCCGCGCAAGCTTTCCGTCGAGATCTTCTGGCGAATTATGGTCGAACACGACGCGTTCTGCGCGGCTGTGACGGATGCCCTCAATCATTGAGGCATGGTTGAGCGCGTCGGAGAATACGACGCAGTCAGGAATTTTCGAAGCCAATGTGCCAAGTGCTGCCCAGTTGGAGACATAGCCTGAGGTGAAGAGCAACGCGTCTTCTTTGTTGTGCAGGTCTGCCAGTTCGCTTTCGAGCAGAACATGGTGATGGTTCGTCCCAGAGATATTGCGCGTCCCGCCAGCACCAGCGCCGCATTCGTCGAGAACTTTATGCATGGCGCCAAGCACCTTTGGATGCTGCCCCATGCCGAGATAATCGTTTGAGCACCAGACAGTGACCTTGCTGGTCTTTCCGTCAATATAGCGCGTGGCGTGCGGGAATGATCCAGCCGTACGCTCAATTTCGGTGAACACGCGGTAACGTCCTTCTTCGCGGACGGCAGCCAGTTCGTTCCCGAAAAATGCCTCGTAGTTCATGCCCTCACTCCCTCTTATACGATCTTTTTGTTGTTCTTCGTTTCCAGCGCCCAATTCCATAACGCAGAGTCGCGAAATGGTATGGCTAGGAAAATATGCTCAAGTGCCGCTAGCAGACATAAGCAGCATAAAACGCTGGCTTGCACGACTTCATTTGGCCGGACGGCGGTCATTGCCTGGTTGACCAAATAAGCGCTCAGGCCAAGGATCAACGCGATGGAGACCAGCAGCATGATATTCAGCCGCTTTGGCCCGAAATAGCTTTTGAGATAGCCCAGATGCAGCGGCAGCAGCTCATCACTCATATTGGGCACGCCCCAATAGATGTTAAGCTTGGACGACAGCCGGAAAACCAGCAGCAGAGCGAAGGTGTACGCGCCCGTCGGATTGGCGGTAACGGCGCTCAGCGACAGCAGCAATGCTGCGGTCATGGCGAGCGCAATTTCATGATGGATGAGCGCCATGGTCGCGAGCGAGAACCGTTGCCAACCCTTGGCACCCTTTGGACAGACGTCGCGATGTGTTCCGGCAACTGCACCCGTTAGAAAGCTGATTTCGTGCCAGCTCCAGATCAACAATCCGCCAACAAATGAGGCATAGGTTGCCCAGACCGCTGTCGAATGGCTGGTGAAGACAAGCAATGCAAGGCCAAGCGACGCGCAGACACCTGCAATGAAAACCGCGCGGCCAAAGGACTGCCGCAACCGGTGGTTCAGCATGGCGACAAGGCCAGTGCTGAAGAACCACAGGGCAATCACCACCGTGAACGGCAGGACAAGGCTGGTTGCAGTCACCATGCAGGTGACAACCGGATTTGGCTTGGCAGTTCATTTACCCGTGGGCGCATGAAATACATCCGGCCAAAGGCAAAGCCTGCCTTGGCCATGCCGGCATAACGACCAACAAAGCCGCCGATGCCGCCGCGCGCTTTGGCGTCTTCCATGGCAACCGAGGCAAGCCGTAATTCCTCCATCGCCTTGCGGAAACGGAGATCGTCAGTGTCGATTTCAATCGGGAAGACTTGCTTGCTGATCTGCGTGCAAATTTCGAAAACTTCATAGCCATATTCGGCTGGATGCACACCAAGAGCCTTGTGGAACACCGGGCGGTTATGGTCGCGCACATACATGGTGGCATAGACCGACAGCAGGAAAAAACGGATCCACAGTTTGTTGGCGCCTTGCAACAATTTGGGGTCAGCGCGCAGCAACAAGGCAAACGCCTCGCCATGGCGGAACTCGTCATTGCACCATTCCTCGAACCAATCGAAAATGGGGTGGAATTTGTTCTGCGGGTTGCGGGCGAGGTGGCGGAATATTGTGATATAGCGCGCATAGCCAATCTTCTCGGACAGATAGACTGCATAGAAAATGAACTTCGGTTTGAAGAAGGTGTATTTTTTCGTCTTGGTCAGAAAGCTCAAGTCGATGCCGATGCCTGAACCCTTCAGCGTTTCGTTGATGAAACCAGCGTGGCGGCTTTCGTCGCGGGCAAGCAACTTGAACAACCGCTTCATGTCGGCGTTCTTGGTCCGTCGCGCGATTTCTGCGTAGAGGATGCAGCCGGAAAATTCCGACGTCAGCGAGCTGGCGAGGAAGTCGATGAATTCGGCCTGCAGCTCAGGCTCCAGACCTTCGATGACACCGTCAAAGGCATCGGTTTTCTTGAAGTGGCGCTTATTTGGGTCGCCCTCCATCTCTTCCATCAGGCCTTCCCAGTCTGCACGAACGAGCGAGACGTCAATCTTGTCCATTGCTTCATAATCGGTCGTGTAGAAACGCGGCGCGAGGACAGTGTCGGATCGGGCGATCGCCATTGTGTCATGGTCGGCGACGATGGGTGTGGCGAAATTGGCCGGCGCGTTCATTACAACCTCCCTGCGGTGAAACTGACTTCATATAATTCGGCAAGTTCAAAATGGCCTGCAAAGCGGGTCCAGGCGCGCCGCAACAGCCCAGCCTTGCGCACCGTGGCTTGCCGGTGCAGAATGATGCTCTCGCCAAAGCCAACAGTGATCGGGTCGCCGTGCACCTTAACCCGGTCACCGGGTTCAATTTCGATCCCGCCATCCAATTTAACATGCGCGTGAAAATGCGCCGCGCTTTGTTCGACCTCGATACGGCATGGCGTGTCAAATGTTTCGGAGGACAGGAATCGGGTCATGATTTGGGTGCTTCCAACATATCGGCAAAACTTTTGGTGTGATCTGGGCCAAAGCCATAGATCTCGGCGTCGCGGCCAGTTGCTGGGTCTTTGAGTGACAGCGCGCCATTTTCCCACCGGGTGAGCGTGAATGGCGGCTCTGCGCCAATGCCTGCTGCAATCCGGGCCTTGGCCATGCGGCGCATCGTTGCCCGCAAAAATCCACCCTGACCGAATGGCACAACGGTAACGGTTTCGCCGCTTGTGGCGTCGCTCACAACCACGGCACCATCCGCCCGGTCGATAAAGCGCAACGAACGCTCCTGCGCCGGCATAACTTGCGCCGCGGCGCGGGTGACAGACGGATCAGCTGCCTTCGGGATAAAGCCAAAGCGCACCGCGCCAGTCAACGCAATGACGAACAGCAGGAGAATAGCCGCGCCGATCAGCGCTCCGCGCGGCACCGTTGGGTCGTGATGGACAGCGTGGCTCATGCTGGCACTCCCATGAATGGAACGTCGCGACTGCGTTGCGGGTTCGCTTCGATCACTGCTACAGGCTGCACGGCTTGTGTGGTCTTGAACAGCAAGGCAGCAAAGGCTTGCGCATCCGGAATGGCACGCAAGGTTGGCTGCGGCGTGACAAAGCGTAGCGACCGGACATGCGGCCAAAGCATAAGATAACCAAGGCGCGGCGCGCCCTTAAGGTCAAGGACGATATTGCCATGACCCGATGGGAGCATCTTGAGGTTTGCGGCCTTGATTTCCGACAAGGGCAGATTGATGCACTTGTTCAGCGCGACGCCGATCCGCAAAACCAGCCGCTTGTTGGTCAAGGTGTATACAGTAGTTCGTCCAACGCCCCATGCGAACAAGGCGAACATCCCGACAACGCAAATACCCAATATGGACACGGCAATGGCAGAGGTCGCGTCACCATTGGTTCCGAGCCAGATGACGATGGCTGCGAAATAGGCGATCGTCAGGCGAATGTGCAGCGCCGTCATTGCCATATTCTTCCAGTCCGGACCTGACTGCCACAATATATGTTCATCCAGAGGCAAAACGCCGGGTAGGCCTCTGCTTGGCTCATGTGAATATTCGCTCATATCAGGGGTTCCTGCCGTGCTTTGTTGGCATAAAGATAACCGCCGCCGAAATAGGCGATGACGCGCTCCTCTTCGTAGAGGGTGATTTCGCCAGCGACCCCGGGAACCGGTGCTGCTGCGAAATCGACTGCGTTGATGGCGTCGATTACGACTTGACCTTTTTTACGGTTCACCTTCGACATCGCCATGGGCGCAAGCACTTTGTTTGTGCCCGTGTCGACCTCAAGGTAGCGGATGACATGTTCAGCGCGATCAACCCAGATATCGGTGATTGTGCCAGCAATCGCCCCATCCGCGCCAATGGCCGTCATGCCGCGTGGATCAGGGTCGCGGGTATCTATCGAGATATGCTCGGCCACGCCGATTGGTACAATCCGGTTACGGCCTTCACCATCCAGATCGGTGTGCTTGGCACGGTTGGCCCATGCGGCAGGTCCAATACCATCAACAAGCGGATTGCCAGTGGGATAATATGGCGCGCCTGGTGAACGGAACGTCCGTGCCGCGGCAATATCGACGCGTTCACGGCCATGGGCCGGTACTGTCTGCGCGGCGCGGCCAAAAGGCATATTGAAGATTTTTGGGGTAGCCTGCGATAGCACACCACCCGGCGTGTCAACGCGCCCCGTGACCTCGTCTTCCAAGGGATAACCTTCGCGACGATCTTCGCGGCGCAGGTAAACCATGAGCGCGAGGAAAAATAGCACGAATGCCAAAAATACCAGTTCGGTCACATCGACTGTGCCCACTATTTTTACGTCATCGATCATACGTCCTCCTCACACTTCCCGGTTACGTAGGAAATTCTGTTAATTCAAAGCGTTCACTTGGATATTTATTCTGCAGATGAAGCCCGATTACAGGGCCAAGCACCACTAACGTCACCAGCAACAGCAAAATTTCGAGAGCATATACAGCGCCATAACCCGTTGCCCGGTCGGCAAGCGTGGCGCCCATATTTTGATGCAGCGCAATCGTCGTCATACCATCGCGCAATAGTCCGCCTATGGCGACGCCAGCGCCTGCGCAGCTCGCTTGCACCGCGCCCCACGCACCAAGCGCCAGACCAGCGCTGCCTTTTTGTGCAAGGCCCATGGCGGCGACCATCGTGCCGACGGAAAACAGCCCAGTGCCAAAGCCGATGCAGGTTGCGCCCGCGAACAGCAAAGGCACAGAAGCAATCGGTGCAGCGAACAAAGTCATCAGAAATGCAGCAATCCCGGCAACGGCACCGAAGCCTGCAAGCCGGAGCGGATCAGAACCAGATGACAGGCGCTTGCCACTGATGGCAAAGGCAATAAGTGCGCCCATTGCCCATGCGCCGGTGAGCGCGGTTGTTGAGCCGACGGAGAGACCCAATATCTCACCGCCATAAGGCTCAAGCAGAGCATCCTGCATGGCAAAGGCCATTGCACCGAGGCCGATAGCGAGAAGCAATCTCTTGGCATTGGGTTGGGCAGTGAACGAAGCCCAGATTTCGCTGAAGGTTGGACCGGTCGAAGGCGAACTTGTGAGGCTGCGGTTACGCGCCTCTTGCTTCCACAAGGCGATGATATTGAGGCCCATGGTGAGCGCTGCTGCACCTTGGATAACCTGAACCAGCCGCGTTGCAGTGAAATCGATAAGTAAATTGCCGATGGTGAACGCCGCCAGCATCATACCGACGAGGAGCATGACATAGAGCAAGGCAACAACGCGGGGACGCTTGTCTTCGGGTGCAATGTCGGTCGCCAGGGCAAGCCCTGCAGTTTGCGTGACATGCATCCCAGCGCCGGTCATCAGGAAGGAGAGGCAGGCCGCCGCAACGCCAAAGGCAAAGGTATCAGGCCGCGTGATGAGGATCAGCGAAAAGGGCATGATAGCAAGACCGCCAAACTGACCCAACGTGCCAAACCAGATATAAGGTACGCGCCGCCAGCCAAGTACCGAACGATGCGTGTCGGACCGGTGGCCAATCAATGCGCGGAAAGGCGCGACCAGCAAGGGAATGGCAATCATCAAGGCCACGATCCATGTCGGCGTATTCAATTCAACAATCAGCACTCGATTCAGCGTGCCGTTCAGCAGCACTGCTGCGATCCCGACGCTCACTTGAAACAGCGCAAGCCGCAACAGGCGGGCCAAGGGCAGTTCATTGCTTGCCGCGTCAGCAAATGGCAAAAAGCGCGTTCCCACGGCTTGCCAAAATGTCACTGCTGACGGCTTCTGGATCATTAGCGGCTAATCCCCATCGCTTGCGATTTGTAGAAACCGCTGGAAACGCGCTTGGTGAAGTCAATCTTCCACTCGGGCAGCGCCTGCGCAATATCGTGCGACAGGCGCGCTTCGGATACCGGCAGGATGGCTGGCGAGCGATCTGCGCGGGGGAAGGCCTTGCCGATGAAGTGCATCGTGCGCAACAGCGGCGTGCCAGGCGCAAAGGTGAAGGCCACATGAGATGCGCGCTGTGACCAGGCTTTCAACACGCCGATGATATCATTTTCATCATAATGGATCAGCGAGTCCATCGCGATGACATGGTCAAAGCTACCGAGGCTGTTGCTGCGCATATCGCCCACGCGCCAGTCAATCGACAAATGGCTTGGCGTGCGTTTTTGCGCGATCTCGATGAGGCCGTGCGATACGTCGATAGCAACAACTTCGGCCCCGCGCTCCGCTGCGATCATCGCAAGTGCGCCCGTGCCGCAACCTGCATCTAGCAAACGCATGCCCTTCATATCGGCTGGCAAGGTCGACAGCAGCAGGTCGCGCATACTATCGCGTCCCGCCCGCACAGTGGCGCGGATGCCGCTGACAGGAACGTCGGAGGTCAGATCCTCCCACGCCTTGCGCGCGGTCTTGTCGAAATAGGTTTCGAGCTTCGTTCTGCTCTGCTGATAGCTGGTCGAGGCGAGACTGGTTTCCATCATTCAAATCCCAGAAAATCGAAGATATCGCGGTCTTTCATCGGACGGGCTTCCTGATAATCGACGCCGTCCCAAAGCTTTTGCGCAAGGTCCATATATTCCTGGCAGGCGGCATCGACTTCGGGTGTGCTGTCCATTTCGAACAAGGTGCATTTTTTCAGGCGCGACCGGCGGATGGCGTCAAGGTCGGCAAAATGCGCGAGGCGCTTCATGCCGATTTCGTTGGCAAAGCGGTCAATTTCGTCGGTTGCCTTCGAACGGTTGGCCACAACGCCAGCCAGACGCACATTGTAGTTTTTCGCTTTCGCATTGATGGCGGCAACGATGCGGTTCATCGCGAAGATGCTGTCAAAGTCATTGGCGGCAACGACGATTGCGGCGTCGGCATGTTGCAATGGCGCAGCAAAACCACCGCAGACGACATCACCCAGAACATCGAAAATCACGAC
>JANPKN010000070.1:0-1989 GCA_031426075.1 Sphingomonadaceae bacterium | reverse complement strand
AGGGCAAGTTGGCGAGCAGGCAACGATGTTTTTTTATGACCCAAGCGGCAATGCACTTGAGTTTAAGGCCTTTGCCGACGACGCGAACCTGTTCGCCAGCTAAGCGGCGCGATTATTCGACAATGACTGCCGTGCCCTCTGAGCCCTTCTCGCTTTCGGGCGCAACCGGAGTACTGCCTTTATTGTCGGCTCCGTCCAGCACCATCGATGGCGCCCCATCAATCGCGGGAACGTCTTCAGATTGCGGAACGTCGGTCGAAAATTCCGAGGATGCGCTCGGGGTGGTACCCTGTGATATCGATGCTTCGGCGCTATCGTTTAGGGGCGCTGGCGGCTCTATTGCCGCGGTGCTTTCGGCGGTACCTGAGTCAGCATAAAAATTTCCAGCCATGACGGCCAAAATGACGATTGTCAGAATCCCGACAAGCGTGACTATTTTGCGTGAACTGCTGTCCATAACCGTTATCCCTTTTGGCCATCGCCGATTTTACGTGTCGATGGCGGGCATTTGATATTTGCGCAAGGTTATTGGAACAGGATGTTCACAGGGTGCCGCCGCTAAGTTTCTAGCCTGCGCGCACATTGTGCGTCGGTGCCGCTTTGGCAGCGCGCTGCGCATCACTATCTGGCGCGAACAACAGGTAGCCCATTATGATGATCGATAACACGATCAAAACCTTTAACAGGTCGCGGAAATCCTGCGCGCGCAACCGCTTTTTGGACTCATTGCGCGGCGGCAGTGGTTTTCCAGCAATGTCGAGAATGATAGCCATGACAAACTCCTTGGCCTGAAAAACCAAGTGGCCCCGCATATGTTCCGCAAAAGATAATCAGTCCGCCGCGCTGTTCAGATTTTTTATCTGCATCACACGACCATAGGCCCATCCGATGCCGATCAATGCGATGCCCAGGCCAAGGAACGAGAGAATGCGCAACAGTCCTTCGAGTGCAGCAGCATCGACCAAGAATACCTTGAGCGTAACTACGGTCAGCAGCAGCAATCCGGCAAAGCGCAGCAATTTGAGTCCACTGCGAATGCCAAGCGCAAGCCAGGTGACCGACAAAAGCATGAATGCCGCCGAATAAGCGTAGTTTTCCGAATTGCTCACTTCTGCGCCGGACAGCAAGGTGCCCTGGAAGACCTGCCGCACGGTGACACCTATGGTCACAATCATCATGCCCAAGGAAACGCCCTGGCTGGGGAATCGCGCTGGCAGTCGGGATGCGAGCAGCCACAACCACGCTGACACAGCCGCAAAATGTAGCGTGGCCAGATTGGCGACAGGTGCAGGACCGACCGCTTGCGGATCGAACAGCGGGTTGTGGACGACAAGGTCGAACCAGACGACGCGGAACATGGCGAGCGCGCTCAGCACGCGTCCGATTGTCTGCAAACGGGGCCATTCGGGGCGCTTGTCGGATTGGGTGAAGGCGAGCCAGCTCAGGCCAAAGAGCACCTGCGTAATTACCGCGCGCTCGGCAAAGCCGAGTCGGATGAAATCAGATGGCGAGACGATGTTGCCGACCTGTTTGGCGAGCAGCCACAGGAAAGCGGCTACGCCAGCGCCGCCGGCCACCAGCGCTAAATTGCGGGTGCGCTTGCCAGTTGCAAAAAATGGGGTCCAGGCGATGGCGGCAATGAAAGCAGCGGGAACCAAAGTCGTGCGGACAGCATCGCTGATGCCGGGCAATTTGTTCAACACCGCGCCCGCGCCAGACAGCGACGCGCCGATGGCGTTTAGAAACTGGTAGGAAAAAGCCAGAGCGGTAAAAATTGCGACGCCGAGCGGTATTAAGCTGATCCGCCGTTCCCAAATGCCCTTTGTAACATTGGCCCAAGCGGCGACGCCCAAGGCAATGAGCGCGGCCGAGGTCGGGAACCAGTCTTCGTCAAGCAAAAGGCCGATGGCAAACCACAGCATGACGCCCGCTGCACCCGTGGCCCATTTCTGGAGGTCCGGGTCGCGTTGTTTTGTGTGCCATTCCCAG